>NZ_JBITBT010000006.1:0-64768 GCF_044452505.1 Amycolatopsis sp. NPDC051903
CGCGTCACGCCACGACGTCTATACCATCACCAGCACGAACACCCGAAAATCCCAGCACGGCAAGAACACCAAGTCGAGCAACCCACGACCCCGCCGAACAGGTTAAAACTCAAGCTAGGTGCTGTCCTGTAAGTCATCGGAGCCAGAGGATGATGGTGGCGATGGTGAGTTCGGCCTGGTAGTAGGCGGTGCGTTGGGCGTTGCGGGTGGCCAGGTCCCGGAACTGGTCGAGCCGGTTGAAGCAGCGTTCGACCACGTTGCGCTGCCTGTAGACGTGGGCGTTGAAGGCCGGTGGTCGCCCGCCGCGGGAGCCTTTCGCCGCGCTGCGGGCGGTCTGGTCATTGCGCTGCGGGTTGTCGCCGGTCTGGCCCGGGGTCAGCAGGAACCGCATCGGCAGGCCGCGGCCGTCGACGGCGAGGTGGATCTTGGTGCTCAGCCCGCCGCGGGATCGGCCGAGTCCTTCCCCGTCGAGTGCGACGGCTTCGCTTCCGTCGCTGCATCCCTCTTTTTCCGGGCCCGGCGGAGTGTTGGTGGGCCCGGAAAAACGCTGGAGTCGACCGAGACGATCCAGTCGAGGTCGCCGACGGCGTCGTCTTTGACGATCACCCGGTCGAGGATCCGGCTCCACGTGCCGTCCTTGGTCCACAGCCGCAGCCGTTCATGCGCAGTTTTCAGGGTCCATAGCGTTCGGGCAGGGCACGCCACGGGGCGCCGGTGCGCAGTTTCCACAGGATCGCGTTGATCACCTGACGGTGCTCCCGCCATCGCCGGTCGCCGCCCCGCTGCGGCAGCAACGGCTCGATCACCGCCCACGCCTTGTCCGTCAGCTCACCCGACCAACCACCGCGCACAACTACCAGACCCACAACTCAACCACTCACAGGACAAGCGCTAGGGCCCGAGCGGTTCGGCCGGCGCCGGCTGGGCCGGCGCCGGGTCGGCGAACCGCGCCGGGTCGAACAGCGCGATCGGGTGCGCGGTCGTCCCGTCGACGACCAAGTCGGCCAGGATCTCCCCGACGACGGGCACGAACTTGAAGCCGTGCCCGGAAAACCCGCACGCCACGACCACGCGCGGGTGCGCCGGGTGCGGCGCGATCACGAAGTGCTCGTCGGGCGTGTTCGTGTACAGGCAGGTCACCGCGCGGCGGAACCGCGCGGGCAGCGTCGGCAGGCGCGAACCCACGACGTCCGCGAGGTGGCGCACCTCGTCCTCGTGCACGGTCCGGTCGATCGTGTCGGGCGCGCACGGGGTGCCGGCGATGTGCGAAGCCACCTTCACGCCCTGCGGTGTGTGCGCGGGGAAGCCGTAGAACTGTTCGCCCTCCTCGGTCTCCCACAGGTAGACCGGGTGCCGCTCGGCCGCGAACGGCGCGGCGTCGGCCGGGTCGAACCAGTACTGCACCTGCCGCTGCACCTCGAACTCGACCCCGAGCCCGGTCAGCAGGTGCGGCGCCCACGCGCCCGGGCACAGCACCAGCCGGTCGGCCGTGTAGTAGCTCGACGCGGTGCCCACGCGCACCCCGGATTCTGACGTGCTCCACGTGAACACCTGCTCCTCGTGGTGCAATTCGGCACCGTGCCTCGCGGCCAGCTGCAGGTGCGCGGCGACGCTGCCCTCCGGCGACACGAACCCGGCGCCGGGTTCGTAGAGCGCCACTTCGTCACGGCGCGGGGCCATCGTCGGGAAGCGGCGGCGGATGTCGGCCGCGTCCAGCAGCTCGTGCGGGATGTCGAACTTCTCGGCCGAGAGCACGCTGCCGGTGATCGTGCGCGAGTCCGGCGGCCCGGCCATCAGCCCGCCGCAGCGCGTGAACAGGTGCCGGCCCGTGTCGTGTTCCAGCTCGGCCCACAGCTCGTGCGCGCGCAGCAGCAACGGCACGTAGTCGGGGCCTTCGAGGTAGGCCTGGCGCGTGATGCGCGAGCCGCCGTGGCTCGAGCCGAGGTTGTGCACGGGCGCGAACTGGTCCAGTCCGAGGACCCGTTGTCCGCGTTGCGCGAGCCGGTAGGCCGCGGCGCTGCCCATGCCGCCGAGTCCGATCACGATCACGTCGTAGTGCGTCAAGCGGCGCTCCTCAGCCGGGTCAGCTCGGCGTCGAACAGCGGTTGCGCGGCCACGACCGCGGGGACCCGTTCGCCGAAGTACTCGATCTCCACCGGTGTACCAGGTTTCGCGCACTCCACGGGGAGCCAGGCGTACGCGATGTTCTCGCCGACCGTGTAGCCGTACGCCGCGCTCGTGACGTACCCGGCCGGGCGGCCCTGGAAGTACACGGGTTCCTTGCCCAGCACCAGGCCTTCGGCGACGAGGCAGGTCAGCTTCCGCCCGACGGTGGCTTCGGAACGGCCGCGCAGCGCGTCGCGGCCCAGGAAGTAGCCCTTGTCCGTGCGGACCGCGAACCCGAGCCCGGCTTCGTACGGGTCGTGCTCGGCCGTGAGGTCGGTGCCCCACTCGCGGTAGCCCTTCTCCAGCCGCATGCTCGTGAGCGCCGCGCGCCCGGCGGCGATGATCCCGTGCGGCCGCCCGGCTTCCCACAGCGTGTCCCACAGCAGGCGGCCGAGGTCCGCGCTCGTGTGCAGCTCCCAGCCGAGCTCGCCAACGGCGGACACGCGCAGCGCGATCACGGGCACGTTGCCGACGTACGCGTGTTTCGCGGTGTAGCAGCCCATCGCGTCGTGCGAGAAGTCCGTTGTGGACAGTGGCTGCAGCACGCGCCGCGCGAGCGGTCCCCAGAGCCCGATGCAGCACGTGCCCGCCGTGGTCTCGTGGATCTGCACCGCCCCGTCGCCGGGCAGGTGGCGGCGCAGCCAGTCGACGTCGAGGGCGCCGTTGACGCCGACCTGGAACCGTTCGGCGCCCAGCCGCGCCACCGTGAGGTCGCTGCGCACCCCGCCGTCTTCGCCGAGCAGCAGCGTGTACGCGACGGCGCCGGGTGGCTTCGCTAGGTCGTTGGTGGTCATGGTCTGCAGGAACGGCAGCGCGCCGGGACCGGTGACCGCCAGTCGGTTCAACGGCGTCAGGTCGAACATCGCCACGCGCCCGCGGGCGGCCAGCGCTTCGGCGCCCACGATCGGGGACCAGTGCCGCGCGGCCCAGCCCGTGCGCGGCGGCACGCGGTCGACTTCCGGCAGGTTGTCGTTGGCGCTGAACCACTGTGGCCGCTCCCAGCCGCCGGCTTCGAGGCACACCGCACCGAGTTCCGCGTGGCGCTCGTGGAACGGCGACGTGCGCACCGCGCGCGGCTCACCCGTGGGCTGCAGCGGGTGCACGACGTCGGCCACCTCGGCGTAGGTGCGGCAGCTGCGCGCGTGCACGTGGCCGGGCGCGAGCTGCACCTGTTCGAACCGCGCGAGATCGCACGTGTGCAGGTCGAGCCGCGGCTGCCCGTCGACGAGCCAGCGCGCCAGCTCCCGGGCGGCCCCGGCGGAGTACGCGAGTCCCACGGCCCCGGCGACCCAGAACCCGTCGAGATCCGGGTGCTCGCCGAGCAGCGGCCTGCCGTCGGGGGTCACGGCGAACAGGCCGTTCACGCCCATCTCGACCTTCGCGTCGGCCAGCGCGGGCAGCAGGTCGGCGGCCGCGGTCCAGGACTCCGCGAAGTCGGCCGCGGTGAAGGGCAGCTCCGCGGAGCCGCCGAGGTAAGCGGGCTCGACCGGCATCGGCCGGTGCGCGTGGCTGCCGATGCCGAGGCGGTCGACGTGCTCGCGGAAGTACAGGCCGGCGTCCTGGTGGCGCAGGATCGGCTTGCCGGCCTCGGTGAAGTCGTCGTTGTCCCCGGCGAGCACCGGCAGCGGGGTGGTGCGCGCGTACTGGTGCGCCATCGGCACCAGCGGCACGACGAGGTCCACGAGCCGCCCGACGAGCGGTCCCCACACACCGGCGCACGACACCACCACATCGGCGCGGAAGCGGTCGGTTTCGGTGACCACGCCGGTTACACGCCCGGCGCTGCGCTCGATCGCCGTGACCCGTTGGCGGGCCAGGAACTTCGCCCCGCGCTCAGCCGCGCGGCGGGCCTGGGCTTCGGCCGCACGCAGCGGTTTCGCCACGCCGTCGCCCGGCGTGTGGAAGCCGCCGAGCACCTTCGCCGGGTCGAGCAGCGGGTGCAGTTCGGCGCACTCCGCGGGCGAGCGCAGGTAACCGCGCACGCCCGACGCGGTCGCCCAGCCGTGCCGGCGCTTGAGGTCCGCGAGCCGCTCCGGCGTCGTAGCGATCTCCAGGCCGCCGACGGGCTGGAAGCACCACCGGCCCGCGTGCGTCAGGGTGGCGTACTTGGCGACGGTGTACTTCGCGAACTCCGTCAGCGTGCGGTCCGCGGTGGTCTGGAACACCAGGCCCGGTGCGTGCGACGTCGACCCGCCGGTGGCGAAGAGCGGCCCCATCTCCAGCACGGTGACGTCCGTCCAGCCGCGTTCGGTCAGCTCGTCGGCCAGCGCGCAGCCGACGACGCCCGCACCGATGACGACCACCCGGGGCCGAGCTGCCATCGCGGTACCTCCTGGCCTGGCTGGGACGCAGGCACGCCGAAGAACCCGCCGGGGCGGGCCAGGTTGCGGATGGGGGATGGTGTTCCGTCTTCAGCAACAAAGTGCGCGATCGTGGAGCGCGTGTCAAGACCGCGTCGGAAAGCGGCTTTTGCTTGCGCCCGGCCAGGTGATGCGCGTAACGCGGGTGTCGGCACAAGCGATCCGACGCCGGGGGAGTCTCAGCTGGTGAAGTAGCCCAGCTGCGCCGAAAGTTCCGTGGCCGCGTCGGTCATCGGCCGCACGATCTGCTTGATCCGCTGCTTCGACAACCGGTACGAGGGCCCCGAGGCGCTCATCGCCGCGACGACTTCGCCGCCCGGCCCGCGGATCGGCACCGCGACGGCGTGCATGCCGAGCTCCAGCTCCTCGAAACAGGCGGCGTACCCGTCTTCGGCGACGCGCTCGACCTCGGATTCGAGCTCCTCGGGGTCCACCACCGTGCGCTGCGTGTACTGCTCGAGGCCGTGGCCGAGCGCGCGCTTGCGGTCGCCCTCGTCCATCGCGGCCAGCAGCACCTTGCCGCTGGAGGTGGCGTGCAGCGGCGTGCGCTGCCCGGTCCAGTTCTGCGTGGTGATGGCCGCCGACCCGCGGGCCTGGCTGATGTTGATGGCCACGCCGTCGTCGGCGATCGCGATGTTCACGGTCTCGCCCAGCTCCTCGGCCAGGGTCTGGCAGGTCTGGCGGCCGAGTTTCGCCAGGTCCATGCGACCGGTGGCGGCACCGGCGAGGCGGACGACGCCGAACCCGATCGCGTACTTGCCGCGTTCGCCCAGCTGCTCGACGAGCCCGTGGGCTTCCAGGACACTCAGCAGCCGGGACGCCGTCGACTTGTGCACGCCGAGCTCACCGGCGATCTCCGTGATCCCCGATTCGCCGTTGCGCGCGAGCAGTTCCAGCACGCTGATCGCGCGGTCGACCGACTGAACTTGCGTTCCCGTTGCGTTGCCCGAGTCCTGGTTCCGCATAGCGCAACACTAACCGCTCCCGGACGATCTTTTCGGCTGAGCGGGCGAATCCCTTGACGGCGGGGGTGACTGAGCCGCACTGTTGCGCACAGTGCACATCAACGCGTAATGCGCAACATTAACGAACCGAATCCGGTTCCCGTGACCCGTTCCCGGAGGCTCCGATGATCCGTGCCTGCGCCGTCGCCGATCTGCCCGAGGGCGAGTCCGTCCGCCTCGACGGCCCGACCCCGATCGCGGTCTTCCACACCGAGACCGGGTTCTACGCCGTCGACGACACCTGCACGCACCAGGACGCCTCGCTCGCCGACGGCTGGCTCGAAGGCTGTTTCGTGGAGTGCCCGCTGCACGCGGCCCAGTTCGACCTGCGCACCGGAGTGCCGTCGTGCCTGCCCGCGAAGGACCCTCTGCGGACCTACGCGGTCGTGGTCACCGACGGTGCGGTCTTCGTCGACGCACCGCTGCCCGCCGTCGCCGGTGAAGGTGCCGCGTAGGCGGCCGGATGGAGCAGCGGACCCGTACGATCTTGATCTTTCTGGAGGTCAAACGCGCGGGTCGTGCTCGCGGGCGGCGCGGATAGTGCGAACATGTGCTCATGAAGGCACGTGTCTTGGTGGTCGACGACGACCCCGCGCTCGCGGAGATGCTCACCATCGTGCTCCGGGGCGAGGGGTTCGACACTGCGGTGGTCGCGGACGGTTCGCGCGCGCTGCCCGCGCTGCGTGAGCTCAAGCCGGACCTGGTCCTGCTGGACCTGATGCTGCCCGGCATGAACGGCATCGACGTCTGCAAGGCGATCCGCGGCGAGTCGGGTGTGCCGATCGTGATGCTCACCGCCAAGAGCGACACCGTGGACATCGTGCTGGGCCTCGAGTCCGGCGCCGACGACTACGTGGTCAAGCCCTTCAAGCCGAAGGAGCTCGTCGCCCGCGTGCGCGCGCGCCTGCGCCGCACGGAGGCCGAGCCCGCCGAGTCGCTGACCATCGGCGACCTGGCCATCGACGTGCCGGGACACGAGGTCACCCGCGAGGGCAAGGCCATCCCGCTCACGCCGCTCGAGTTCGACCTGCTGGTGGCACTGGCCCGCAAGCCGCGCCAGGTCTTCACCCGCGAGGTGCTGCTCGAGCAGGTGTGGGGTTACCGCCACGCGGCCGACACCCGGCTGGTGAACGTCCACGTCCAGCGGCTGCGGTCGAAGGTCGAGAAGGATCCGGAGCACCCCGAGGTGGTGTTGACGGTGCGCGGCGTCGGTTACAAGGCCGGCCCGCCGTGATGGGCCGATGACCGCGTCTGCCGACGCCGGCCCACCCGCCGGGACGAGAAGTGACCCGAAGGTGGGACGGCTGACGGCTTTCGCCCGAGCCACGGCGCACCTCGTGCGGCGCGTCGTGGCCTTCACGCGCCGCCGGGTGGTGGCGTTCAACGACCTGTGGCGCCACTCGCTGCAGTTCCGCGTGACGATCTCGACGCTCGCTCTGTCGGCGGCTGTGGTCTTCGTGCTGGGCATGGTGCTGCAGAACCAGATCACCGAGCGGCTGCTGGACACCAAGCGAAAAGCCGCGGTCGAGCAGACGCAGGCGCTGGCGGACACGGCGGCGCGCGAGCTCGTGGGGGTCGGCGGCGAATCGCCCGACGCGTTGCACACGCGCCTGGAGAACGCGCTCAAGAAGATCTCCACCACGTCGGCGTCCCCGACGGGGTCCACGGCGGGCACGTTCGAACCAGTGCTCGCGAGCGTCGGACGAGACCAGGCGGACTCCGACCCGGTGTTCGTCGGGCCGTTCACGTCCGTGCCGGTGCGGCTGCGCCAGTTCGTGGAGGGCGACAAGCTCGCGCGCGTGGAGCACACCGTGGTCGAGAACGGCGTGAGCACCACGTACCTCATCGTGGGCACGCCGCTGAACTCCGTGGCGAGCCCGCTGCAGCTGTACTTGCTGTTCCCGCTGACCAGCGAGCAGAACACCGTGTCGACGGTGCAGAACACGCTGCTCGTCGGCGGGCTCGTCCTGCTGCTGCTCCTCGCGGGCATCACGAACCTCGTGGTCCGGCAGGTGGTGCGGCCCGTCCGGCAGGCGGCCGCGGCGGCCGAGCAGTTCGCGGGCGGCGACCTCGACCAGCGCTTGGCGGTGGTCGGGGAGGACGACCTGGCGAAGCTCGCCGTGTCGTACAACGGCATGGCCGCGAGCATCCAGCGCCAGATCCGCCAGCTCGAGGAGTTCGGCGGCCTGCAGCGCCGGTTCACCTCCGACGTCTCCCACGAGCTGCGCACGCCGCTCACCACCGTCCGCATGGCCGCCGACGTGCTGCACGCCTCGCGCGAGCAGTTCCCCGCCGGCCTCGCGCGGTCCACTGAGCTGCTGGTCGACGAGCTCGACCGCTTCGAGGCGCTGCTCGGCGACCTGCTGGAGATCAGCCGCCTCGACGCGGGCGTCGAGGAGCTGTCGGCCGAGTACATCGACGTGCGGCCCATCGCGACGCGCGCCGTCGAGCAGGTCCGCGTCATCGCGGGCACGGCGGGCAGCGTCGTGGAGCTGAACCTGCCCGACGAGGACGCCTCCGCCGAGGTCGACGCGCGGCGCGTGGAGCGGATCCTGCGCAACCTGCTGGGCAACGCCGTCGACCACAGCGAGGGCAAACCCGTGCAGCTGACGGTCGCGGTCAACGAGACGGCGGTCGCGATCACGGTGCGCGACCACGGCGTGGGCCTGCGCACGGGTGAGGCCGAGCTGGTGTTCAACCGGTTCTGGCGAGCGGACCCGTCGCGCAACCGCCGCACCGGCGGCACCGGGCTCGGGCTCGCGATCAGCCAGGAGGACGCGCGCCTGCACGGCGGTGTCCTCGACGCCTGGGGGGAACTGGGCCACGGCGCGTGCTTCCGGCTCGTGCTGCCCCGCCGCCAGAACGTGCCGATCGAGGAGAACCCCCTGCTGCTGCCACCGCCCGACGCCGCACCGGAGATCACGCTGTCGCCGTCGTCGGTGCTCGAGGTGCAGCCGGCGCCGGACGCGATCTTCGCCGACCGCGACACCGACCGCGAGGAGGTCGGCCGGTGAAGCGCGTGCTCGTGGCGCTGGCTTGCCTGCTGCTGCTCGCCGGGTGCGCGAACGTGCCGCTGGAGTCGCAGCCGCTCGTCGTGTCCGCGGACACCCCCGCGCCGCCGGCCAACGACGCGCCGGAACCCCTCAACGACACCGACCCGCTTTCGCTGGTGCGGGATTTCGTCCGGGCCAACGCGGACCCGCGCTCGACCAACGCGGCCGCGCGCGCGTTCCTCGGCGACCAGCAGCGGGGCACGTGGAAGCCGAGCCGGTCGATCACGATCATCGACAACACGTTCAGCACGGTCTACGAGACACCGGCCGCGACGACGTCGACGCCGCCCGACCCGAACGTGCGCACGGTTTCGCTGCGCGGGTACACGCTCGGCACGCTGAGCCCCGACAGCGCGTTCATCCCGGGGTCGGGCCCGCTGGAGCAGTCGATCCAGGTGCGCAAGCAGCCCAGCGGGCAGTGGCGGATCTCGTCACCGCCGCCGACGTTGCTGGTGACCGACGACGACTTCGACGCGAACTACATCCGCGTCGCCGTGAGCTTCTACTCGCCGGACTCCGGCACGTTCGTGCCCGACTTGCGGTACGTGCCGGCGAAACCGCAATCGGGTCTGCCCGGGCGCGTGATGGACCTGGTCCTGCAGGGTCCGTCGGCCGGGCTCGCCGGGGCGGTGAAGAACCTGCTCGGCGACCAGGTGACGCTCGAGACGAACGTCAAGAACAACGACGACGGATCGCTGCTCGTGCAGCTGTCCGGCCTGACCGGCGCGAGTCCGGACACGAGAAAGCTGATCGCGGCGCAGATCGTGCTGTCGATGCAGACCGTCACGTCCACGCGCATCCGCCTGCTCGCCGACGGCGCGCCGCTGGTGCGCGGCCAGGAGTACTGGCGCAGCAGCGACGTGCCCTCCTACAGCTCCGCCTCGTCGCCCAGCTCGGACCTGCTCGGCCTCATGACGGTCGACGGCCGCGTCCGCTCCCTCGGCGACGGCGCCCCCGTGCCCGGTCCGGCCGGCGACGGGGCCTACGGAGTGGTCAGCGCGGCGCAGTCCATCGACGGCAAGCGGCTGGCCGTCGTCGAGAAGGACGGCGACCGCGTGAGCCTGCGCGTCGGCGACCTCGGCCACGACCTGCCCCTGGTGGACCTCAGCGGCGGCTCGCTGAGCCGGCCGACGTGGCGCCCCGCCCAGAGCGGCGGGGGCCCCTCGGGTGAAGTGTGGACGGTCGTCGACCACTCGATCATCGCCCGCATGGTCCTCGACCCGAACGGCCACTGGCTGCGCCAGAGCGTCAACGCCAACGACCTGGTCGCCCTCGGCGACGGCACCCCGACCATCGACGCGCTCCGGCTGTCCCGTGACGGGTCCCGCGTCGCCGCCATCGTCAACGGCCAGCTCGTCGTCGCGGCGGTCGTGCGCAACGGAGACACCGTGACCCTGCGGGAACCGCGCGTCCTGCAGCCGGGCGAGCTGGCCAACGTCGTGGACGTCGACTGGGGGTCCACTGCGGACACCCTGGTGGTCGCCACGTCGTCGACTTCCCAGCCCGTGCAGCGGGTTTCGGTGGACGGGCGCCGCATGGACGCGTTCAACGGCTCGAACCTCACGGCTCCCGTCCGCGCGGTCACCGCGGCCCCCAGCCGCCCGATCGTCGTCGCCGACGCGGGCGGCCTGTGGAACGCGACCGAACTCGGCGAGGTGTGGCGCCCGCAGCCCCATTCGATGGCCAACGCGAGCCCGTTCTACCCGGGCTGAGTCCCGTTTTCCGTGCGTGGCCTGGGTTTCCTCCTTGCGAGGCCGGCTGGGCCCGAAAACTGTCGGTGCCGGGGTGCACACTCTCGGTCATGGTGCTCGATCTGCTCGTCCCCGCCTGCTGCGCCGGCTGCGGCACGCGTGGCGCCCCCTGCTGCGCCGGCTGCTCACAGGTGTGGGGGTCGCTCAGGGAGGTGGTCCGCGCCCCGGTCGCCGGCCTCGCGCCCGTCTACGCCCTCGCGCCCTATCGGGGAACTGCCAAACGCTTGTTGATCGCCTACAAGGAACGCGGCCGGCGAGACCTCGCGCCCGCCCTCGGCCGGGCGATCGCCGTGGCGTTGCTCGGACTCCGCGGTTCCGGCCCGCCTCGTTCGCCGGCGGGGCCGTCGACCGATCCGACTGATCCGCCTGATCGTTCCCCGGCGACCGATCCCCGGCCGTGGTGTCTCGTCCCGGCACCCAGCCGCCGCTCGGCTTCCCGGCTGCGCGGCGGGCCGCACGTGCAACTGCTGGCCGAATCCGCCGCCCGTCGCCTCGCCGCCGCGGGCGCCGAGGCGATGGTCGCGCCGGCCCTCGCCCTCAGGGGCGCCCGCGACGCCGTCGGCCTCACCCGCACCCAGCGCATCGCCAACCTGTCCGGCCGCTTGCGGTTCGTCCCCGCCGGCCGGCCACCGCCCGGCACCCGCGTGGTCGTTCTCGACGACGTGATCACCACGGGGGCCACGGCCGCCGCCTGCCTCCACGCCCTGACCGGCGCCGGAATCACGGTCTCCGTGGTGCTCGCCTTGCTCGCCGCCGGGTGACCGTCTCGCTCAGCGGAACCCCGAAATCCGCGGCTGCCAGCCGGGATCGTCGTCACCCACCTCGCCGCAGAGTGACCAAATGTCACCTACAAGAGTGACGTTGCGGGGAACGCCCCACTGCTGCCGGCCGTTGTCCGGGCATGAGGGCGAAGCTCGGATTCACACCCGCGGCGGCCCACTCCACCGGGGTGGCGGCCGCGGCTCCCCGGGCGGTGACTCTCGGCTTCCAGGCCACTGACGCGTTGCGCCGTCCGCGTGAAAATCACCGGCGCGCGCTGGGCCGTCAGAGGTGGGAAATCGGGCTGTACACGAGCGTTTTGCTTCGGGCAGTAATGGATTCCCGAATCGTGACATCCCCCGGCCCGGGGGCTGTTGTAAGCGGCGTGATGAAGCTAACGTGCTCCGCTATCAGCAATCCCCGCAGGCAGGGAGGTGTGCAGCCCATGTCCCTGGCGCCGGAGGCGCGCTGAGTCCGCGCTCGAGCATCCGCCACGAGACGTCGTGACCGGCCCCCGAGCTCTTCTCAGCCCGCGATTCCGGGCTCCGTCCCCGCACTACCGGCGCCGTGTCAACACAACAGCTCGCAGTCATCTCAGCGAGGGAGGTCGTGTATGGACATCGTAGTTAAGGGCCGCAACGTGGAGGTGCCCGACCACTACCGGGCACTTGTCAGCGAAAAGCTGGCCCGTCTCGAGCGCTACGACAAGAAGGTCATCCGGTACGACGTGGAGCTGTTCCACGAGCCGAACCGCAGGCAGGCCAAGAGCTGCCAGCGGGTCGAGATCACCGGGAAGGGCCGTGGTCCGGCCGTGCGTGCCGAAGCGTGCGCCGCCGACTTCTACGCAGCGCTCGACTCCGCCGTCACCAAGCTGGAGAACCGGCTGAGGCGGACGCACGACCGGCGGCGCGTGCACTACGGGCGCAGCCGCCCGGAGTCGGTCGCCGAGGCGACCTCGATGGCGATGGCCGGCGGTACGCCGGACTCCGTCGCCCGTCCCACCGCGAGCACGGCGGTGCTGGACGCACCCGCCGCGGACACCGCACAACCGATCGACGGTTACGCCGCGGTGAGCTCCGGTGAGATCACCTTGCCCCAGCAGAAGCGCTGGGAAGACGAAGACCTGGGTTACCAGCCCGGCCGAGTCGTCCGCGAGAAGAAGCACGACGCGGACCCCATGACGGTGGATCAGGCTCTCTACGAGATGGAGCTGGTCGGCCACGATTTCTACCTCTTCAACGACTCAGAGTCCGGTCGGCCGAGTGTCGTGTACCGGCGGAAGGGCTTCGACTACGGCGTGATCCGGCTCGGCTGACCCCGACGATCGACCGATGCCACCGGTGGCCCGCACGCGCTCGCGTGCGGGCCACCCGCGTGCCGGGAGTAGGGTCCGGAGGGGCCTCTCGTGACCTGCTGCGCGCACGTGCGTGCGCGGACCACTCCGTGTTCCCTACGATGTGGTGAGACGGCGGCGCCGCGCTACCCGTGCGCGCCGTGCCCACAAGCCCGGGACCGGCTCGGGTGCGATCATGATCAGCTAGTGAGGTCGACCGGATGGTGCTGAACCGCCTGCTCCGCGCGGGTGAGGGCAAGATGGTGAAGCGGCTGCGCAACATCGCCGATCACGTCAACACCCTCGAAGACGACGTGAAGGACCTGTCGGACGCCGAACTGCAGGCGAAGACCGGCGAGTTCAAGGAGCGGTACGGCAAGGGCGAGACGCTGGACGAACTGCTTCCGGAGGCGTACGCGGTCGCCCGCGAGGCCGCCAAGCGGGTGCTCGGCCAGCGGCCCTACGACGTCCAGATCATGGGCGGTGCCGCGCTGCACCTCGGCCAGGTCGCCGAGATGAAGACCGGTGAGGGCAAGACCCTCACGTGTGTGCTCCCGGCCTACCTCAACGCGCTCTCCGGCGACGGTGTCCACGTCGTCACCACCAACGACTACCTCGCCAAGCGCGACGCCGAGTGGATGGGCCGCATCCACCGCTTCCTCGGGCTCGAGGTCGGCGTCATCCTCGCCGAGCAGGATCCGCAGGAGCGCCGCAAGCACTACAACGCGGACGTCACGTACGGCACCAACAACGAGTTCGGCTTCGACTACCTGCGCGACAACATGACGTGGTCGCTCGACGAGTGCGTGCAGCGCGGGCACAACTTCGCCATCGTCGACGAGGTCGACTCGATCCTCATCGACGAGGCGCGCACGCCGCTGATCATCTCGGGCCCGGCGGACCAGTCGTCGCGCTGGTACGTGGAGTTCGCCCGCCTCGGGCCGCTGATGCAGGGCATCGACACCACCACGATGGGCTCGCGCGAGCGCGTCGAGAAGGCCAACCTGATCAACTCGAAGTACCACTACGAGATCGACGTCCGCAAGCGCACCGTCGCCGTCACCGAGAAGGGTGTGCGGTTCGTCGAGGACCAGCTGGGCATCGAGAACCTGTACGAGGCCGCGAACACGCCGCTGGTCGGGTACCTGAACAACGCGTTGAAGGCCAAGGAGCTCTACAACAAGGACAAGGACTACATCGTCCGCGACGGTGAAGTCATGATCGTCGACGAGTTCACCGGCCGCATCCTGGTGGGCCGCCGCTACAACGAGGGCATGCACCAGGCGATCGAGGCCAAGGAGAAGGTCGAGATCAAGGCCGAGAACCAGACGCTCGCCACGATCACGCTGCAGAACTACTTCCGCCTGTACTCCAAGCTCTCCGGCATGACCGGTACGGCCGAAACCGAGGCCGCGGAGTTCCACCAGACCTACAAGCTGGGTGTGGTGCCGATCCCGACGAACCGGCCGATGATCCGCGCCGACCGCGCCGACCTGATCTACAAGACGGAGCAGGCCAAGTTCGAGGCCGTCGCCGAGGACATCGCCGAGCGGCACGAGAAGGGCCAGCCGGTGCTGGTCGGCACGACGAGCGTCGAGAAGTCCGAGCACCTCTCGAAGCTGCTGCTGAAGCTGGGTGTGCCGCACGAGGTGCTGAACGCGAAGTACCACGGCCGGGAGGCGCTGATCGTCGCGCGCGCCGGCAAGCTGGGCGCCGTCACGGTCGCCACGAACATGGCCGGTCGCGGTACCGACATCGTGCTGGGCGGCAACCCGGACATCATCGCCGACCAGGAGCTGCGCGAGCAGGGCCTCGACCCGGTCGAGAACTCCGACGAGTACGAGGCCGCGTGGCCGAAGGTGCTCGAGGACATCAAGGCCAGCGCGAAGGAAGAGGCCGAGCAGGTCATCGAGGCCGGCGGGCTCTACGTGCTCGGCACCGAGCGCCACGAGTCGCGCCGCATCGACAACCAGCTGCGCGGCCGCTCCGGCCGCCAGGGTGACCCGGGCGAGTCGCGGTTCTACCTGTCGCTGGGCGACGACCTGATGCGCCGCTTCAACGCCGTGATGGTCGAGCGCGTGATGACGACCATGCGCCTGCCCGACGACGTGCCGATCGAGCACCGGATGGTCTCCAAGGCGATCAAGAGCGCGCAGACGCAGGTCGAGCAGCTCAACATGGAGACGCGCAAGAACGTCCTCAAGTACGACGAGGTCATGAACGAGCAGCGCAAGGTGATCTACGCCGAGCGCCACCGCGTGCTCGAGGGCGAGGACCTGCGCGAACAGGTCGAGCACATGACCGTCGACGTGGTCGGCGCGTACGTCGACGGCGCCACCTCCGAGGGCTACGCCGAGGACTGGGACCACGACCAGCTGTGGACCGCCCTCAAGACGCTGTACCCGGTGAGCCTGAACTGGGACGACCTGGTGGAGGACGGCGACCTCGACGCGGAGGGCCTGCGCAACGCGCTGGTCAACGACGCGATCGACGCGTACAACCGCCGCGAGGGCGAGATCGACGAGCTGGTGGGCGAGGAGGGCGCGATGCGCCGCCTCGAGCGCCAGGTGATGCTGACCGTGCTGGACCGCAAGTGGCGCGAGCACCTCTACGAGATGGACTACCTCAAGGAGGGCATCGGCATGCGGGCGCTCGCGCAGCGCGACCCGCTGATCGAGTACCAGCGCGAAGGCTTCGACATGTTCCGCGCGATGCTCGATTCGCTGAAGGAGGAGGCCGTCGGCTTCCTGTTCAACCTGCAGGTCGAGCGCGCCGAGCCGGAGCCCGCGCCGCAGCCGGACCCGTCGGCGCTGCCCGCCGGCGTCACGTCGGCCACGGCCGCCGCGGCGGCTTCGTTCGGCGAAGACGGCGGCCGCCACTCCCGCCCGACCCCGCCGCAGCCGCCGACGACCGACACCGATTCCGTGCCGTCCGCGTTGCGCGGCAAGGGAACCGGCGGGGGTGTCCAATCCGGACTGACGATGTCGGGCCCGGCCGAGGGCGGTGGCGTCGAGTCGCATTCGGACAGCGCGTCGAACGAGACCGCGGGCGCCGCGGCCGGCGGCAGCACGCGGCGTGAGCGCCGGGCCGCCGAGCGCGCCCAGCAGAAGAAGGACAAGAAGGGCCCGCGTCGCTGACGCAGGCCTGAGCGGGCCGTCGGATCTCCGGCGGCCCGCTTTCTTTTTCGAGGGGGAGCCGATGCCGGACGTGGAGACCTTCACGCAGCTGTTCGCCGCGGAGCACAAGGCGGACCCGTACCCCCTCTACCGGAGCTGGCGCGAGCAGGCGCCCGTCGCCGAGCTCGCGCCCGGGTTCCTCGTGGTCAGCGGCCTGGCCGAGGCCACGGCCGTCGTGCGCGACCCCGCGTTCGGCCATCCGCGGCCCGAGGTCCTCCCGCCCGCGGACCGCCACCCCGACGACCTCGTCGACGACGAGGGCCGCCCG
Source organism: Amycolatopsis sp. NPDC051903 (assembly GCF_044452505.1). Lineage (NCBI taxonomy): Bacteria > Bacillati > Actinomycetota > Actinomycetes > Pseudonocardiales > Pseudonocardiaceae > Amycolatopsis > Amycolatopsis sp. NPDC051903. The sequence goes on from NZ_JBITBT010000006.1 coordinate 15,871, forward strand.
GTGGTCTCGTTCCTCGGCCTGAACCCGCCCGACCACACCCGCCTGCGGCGCCTCGTGTCGAAGGCCTTCACGCCGCGCACGATCGAGCAACTGCGCCCGCGCGTCGAGGCCATCACGGCGCGGCTGATCTCCGAACTGCTCGACGCGGGCACGGCCGACCTGATGACCGCGCTGGCCGCGCCGCTGCCGGTCGAGGTGATCAGCGAGCTGCTGGGTGTCCCGATGGCCGACCGGTCGCGCTTCGCCGAGTGGTCGCACGCCCTGGCCCGCGCGCTCGACCCGGCGTTCCTGGTCGCCGACTCCGTGCTGGCGGAGGCCGCCGTCGCGGGCCGCGAGTTCAACGCCTACTTCCGCCTCCTGGCCGCCGAACGGCGCCGCGCACCCGGCGAAGACCTCCTCTCGAACCTCGTCGCCGTCACCGACCAGGGCGACAAGCTCACCGAGGCCGAGCTGCTGGTCACGCTGACGCTGCTCCTTGTGGCCGGCCACGAAACCACCACGAACCTCATCGGCAACGGCGTGCTCGCACTCCTGCGCCACCACGGTCTGGCGTCGCTGGGCCCCGACGGCTCGGCGGCCGAGACCGCCGTCGAAGAAGTCCTGCGCTACGACTCCCCGGTGCAGCTCACCAGCCGCGTCGCCCTCCGCCCCACCACCGTCGGCGCGCTCCCGGTCCCGGCCGGCACCCAGGCCATCGTCCTCATCGGCGCCGCCAACCGCGACCCGGCCACCCACCCGTCCCCGGACACCTTCGACCCCACCCGGGAACCCACCCGCCACCTCGCGTTCGGGCAGGGCATCCACTTCTGCCTCGGCGCGCCCCTCGCCCGCCTCGAAGGCCGCACCGCCCTGCGCGCCCTCGCGGCCCACACGCCCTCCCTCACCCTCACCGACACCCCATCCTGGAACCCGACCACCACGATGCGCGGCCTGTCGAAACTCCCGGTCTCCGTCCGCTGACGCCCGCTCGGGTTGAGACGCGAACGGCCCGCTCGCACCTCAACCGTGTCTGGTCATGGCGGCTCGGAGCAGCTGCTGGGCGCGAAGGGACCGTTCGCACGCAGCAGCCGCGGTCGTCACCCACGGCGGCGGACGTCGACCGTTCGCCAGGAGTCCAGTCGACGCGGCACGGTTCGGCGCGAGGGGACCTCTCGCGCCGAGCCATGCCGCAGTCGCCAATTGCTGATGCGCGGAGCGGTGGCCGATCGCGCCGCCGCTGCGTTTTCCTCGGACGCCACCACTGTCCGAGCGCCTCGACCATCGGGGTCGGCGGAGCGCGAAGGGATCGTTCGCACGCAGCAGCCGCGGTCGTCACCGCAGCCTCGCGATGTGGCTCGCGATTTCGTGCGCGAACGGACCGCGCATCCCCGAACCGTGCCGGAGTTCAAGCGCGAACGGCCCGCTCGCACCTCAACCGTCCGCACGGCCCGACCTGCTGACGCCGTGACCCGGCCGTCGGGACACCCGTCCCGACGACCCAGCGACCCCGAACCGTCAAGCAGCCGACGGCCGCTGGTTCACCATGCGCAACGGCCCGGTCCGCGGCGCCAGCAGGTGGAACCGCGTGCACACCCACCCGGTGCGATTCCGCTCGAACCGCGCCGCCAGGGCCAGGACCCGCGGGCCGCTCTGGATGGTCGTCGAGGCTTCCAGTGCGGTGTCCGTGGGGTGGCACAGGTGGAGGGTGCCGATGCGGTGGTGGGGGCCGGGTAACCGGCCGTGGGCCAGCAGGCGCGCGAAGAGCGCCGGGTCGACCAGTGGCTGGATCTGCGTGGCCGCGCGCAGGCCGGCGAGGACTTCGAGGATGGCGTTCAGCCGTTGCGCGAGGTGGCGTTCCGACGGCGGCCCCAGCAGTTGCAGCACGCGGTGGCCCGCGGCCGGCACGTCGCGCACCGGTGGTCGCGAGGACCGGTGCGGTGCGCGGTGGGCGGCGGGTTCGCCGGTGGTCAGCCCCCGGAGTTCGTGGGTCGTCATGTGTTCCTCCCCTGAAACGCGGACGATCCGCTGCCCGTAGTGGCTCCGCCGCGGCGGAATCAGGACATCGCGCGCCTGATCCGGCGAAATCCGCGAAACAGCCATCCGCGATCTGCATGTTGCGCTAGGCGGACGGCCCGGCGGCTAGGCTGAGCCGCGTGCTGAAAGGCTTGCTGGTCGACTACGCCGGCGTCCTCACCGATCCTGACGCCCACCTGCCGTACGACTACCTCCGCGCCGCTCGTCGCCACGGCACGCGCACGGGCCTGGTGTCGAACGCGCCCGGCGCCGGACCGGCCGCCAAGAACGACCTCGCGCCCTTCTTCGACGCGCTCGTCTTCTCGGGTGAGGTCGGTGTCGCGAAGCCGAACCGCGAGATCTACCTCGTCGCGGCGGAGCGGCTGGGGCTCGTGGCCGCCACGTGCGCGTTCGTGGACGACGCCGAGCGCAACGTCCGCGGCGCCACCGAAGCGGGCATGGTCGGCATCCACCACGTCACCATGGCCGGCACCCTCGACGAGCTCGCCGCCTTGTTCAGCTGACTCCGCGCCGCACCAGTTCGAACGAAAGGACCGCTGCCGCCGCGGAGACGTTCAGCGACTCGACCTCACCCGGCATCGGGATCGACAGCCAGTCCGTCACGAGCTCCGCGACCTCCGGGCCGACGCCGGCCGTCTCGCCGCCGAGCACGAACGCCGCCCGCTGCGGCAGCGCGACGTCGAACACCGTCGATTTGCCCGACGCACTCAGCGCGTACAGGCCGTACCCGGCTTCAGTCAGCAGCTCGGCGGCCTCGCGCGCGCTGCCGCACCGCAGCACCGGCGCCCGGAACGCCACGCCCGCCGAAGCCTTGACCACCAGCGGATCCAGTGCCGCGACACCCCGGCGCGGCACGATCACGCCGTCGAGCCCGGCCGCGGTGGCCGTGCGCAGGATCATGCCGACGTTCGCGGGCGTCGTGATGCCGTCCAGCAGCAGCACTCGCGCGGGCGGGCGGCGGCTGTCCAGCGCCGTGCCGAGCGACCGCATCCGCGGCGCCACGACGTCGGCGAGCACACCCTGGTCCTGCTTGCCGTTGCCGGCCAGCACCTTCACGCGGTGGGCGCTCGCGCGCTGCACCGGCACTCCCGCGGCCCTCGCGGCGCGCTGGATCTCGGCGGCGCCCGGGCCGCGCGCGGTGTCGGCGAGGATGACCTTGTCCACCTGCAGACCCTCGTCCCCGAGCGCCTCGAGCACTGGTTTGCGGCCGTAGACGGTCAGGAAGCGGTCCTTCGGCGAAACCGCCGCGTCATCACCCACGCCGGTCAGTCTCGCACTGTGCGAGTATCGGCCCATGCCCGACCGCCTGTCCGCGCTGGACGCCTCGTTCCTCTACGTCGAGGACCACGCGACCCCGATGCACGTCGGCGGCGTGGCGATCTTCGAGCGCCCGCGTGCCGGCTTCGACTACGCGGACCTGCTCGACCTCATCGGCTCGCGGCTGCCGTACCTGCCGCGCTACCGCCAGCGCGTGCTCGACGTGCCCGGCCACCTCGCGCGCCCGGTGTGGGTGGACGACGTCGACTTCGACCTCAACTACCACGTCCGCCGCTCCGCGCTGCCGCAGCCGGGCACCGACGAGCAGCTCTTCGAGCTGGTCGCGCGCCTGATGTCGCGCCGGCTCGCGCCCGAGCGGCCCTTGTGGGAGGCCTACTTCGTCGAGGGCCTGGCCGGGGACCGCGTCGCGCTCGTGACGAAGACGCACCAGTCCGTTGTGGACGGTGTCGGCACCATCGACCTCGCCCAGCTGATCCTCGACGACGCCCCGGCGCCGCCCGAACCGGCCGAGGACACCTGGACGCCGCGGCGCGAGCCGAGCCGGGCGCAGCTGGTGTTCGACGCCGTCAGCGAAGCGGTGCAACGCCCGGGCGAGCTGGTCGAGAACGTCCGCTCCGCGGCCAACGACGCCCTCGCGTCGGCCGGCAAGGTCGCCGAGACGCTGGGCGACGTCGCTTCCACCCTGCGCACCGTCGTGAGCCCGGCGCCCCAGGGCCCGCTCAACGTGCGCGTGTCCGGCGGCCGCCTGTTCTCCGTCGTCCGCACGCGGCTGGAGGACTACCGCAAGGTCCGCGCGGCGCACGGCGGGACCGTCAACGACGTGATCCTCACGGCGATCACCGGCGCGCTGCGCGAATGGCTCCTCTCGCGCGACGTGAACCTCACCTCGACGGCCACCGTGCGCGCGCTCGTGCCCATGGCCGTGCGCGACGCCGAGACGGCCGAGTACTCCACGCCGGCCCTGATCGGGAACCAGGTCGCCGCCTACCTCGTGGACCTGCCGGTGGGTGAGCCGAACCCGGTGGTGCGGCTGCAGCACGTCGGCCACGCGATGGCCGACCACCTCGACTCCGGCCGCTCCGTCGCGGCGCGCGGCCTGCTGAAGGTGAGCGGGTTCGCGCCGGCGACGCTGCACTCGCTGGGCGCGCGGGCGGGCGGTTCCCTTTCGGGCCGGATCTTCAACCTCATGATCACCAACTCGCCGGGGCCGCAGGCGCCGGTGTACGCGGGTGAGGCGAAACTGATCGAGATGTTCCCCGTGATGCCGCTCATGCGCACGCAGGCGCTGGCGATCGGGGTGACGTCCTACCACGGTGGTGTCTACTTCGGACTCAACGGCGACCGCAAGGCCGCGTTCGACGTCGGCCTGCTCGGCGGGATGATCGAGGAAGCGTTGGAAGAGCTGAAGGGCGCGCACTGGTGAGGGTCTACATTCCGGCGACGATCGCGATGCTTCGCGAACTCGACGCGAACGGTGAGTTCCGGGCGCGCAGCGGCACGGCCTTCGCGCTGACGCCCGCGCTGCGCGAGGCGTACGTGAGCGGCTCCGACGAAGAACTGGAGTACGCCGCGCTGCTCGACGCCGCGCGCGCGTCGCTGCGCCTGATCAACGCGGAGGAGAAGGGTGAGCCGCGCCGCGCCGTCGTGTCGGCCGATGTGGACAACGTGACGCTGCGCGCGGATCTCGACGCCCCCGTCGTCCGGCTCGACGGTCCCGTGGTGCTGTCCCAGATCGCCGCGATCCACGTGGACGCCGCCGAAGCCGCCGACGCCGTCGCGGCCGCCGCGGCGGTGATCGACGCGGCCGACCTCGGCGACGAAGACGCCGAATTCACCCTCGGTGACGCGGAGGACCACGAGCTGGCCTGGTACGCGCCGCAGGAGCTGCCGTTCCTGCTGGAGCTGATGTAGCCGGTTTTTGTCGTACCCCACTGGCACAGTTGCTGTCCGTGACCGACGAAGACCTCGCTGCCACCCGCTTCTGGCAGCTCATCGACTCCGCCCGCACCTCCGGTGGCTCCGCCGCCGAGCTCCTGGCGGGCCGCCCCCGCGACGAGATCGTCGCTGCCCAGCGCACGCTGGACGAGCTCCTCGCGACCTCCCACCGCAGCACCCTGTGGGCCGCCGCGCACCTCGTCAACGGCGGCTGCTCCGACGACGGTTTCGACTACTTCCGCGGCTGGCTCCTCACCCAGGGCCGCACGGCGTTCGAGGCCGCCGTCGCCGATCCCGACTCCCTCGCCGACGTCGCCGCCGTCCGCGCCGCGGCGGCCGACGGCGCCGAGCTCGAGTGCGAAGACGTCCTCTACCTCGCCACCACCGCCCACCTCACGGCCACCGGCGAACCCCTCCCCGCCGGTGGCCTCCTCACCCGGCTGCCACCCCTGGAACCGGACTTCGACGTCGAAGACCCGGACGAGGTCCGCGAACGTCTGCCCCGCCTGTCGGAGCTGTTCGAGAGCTGACGCGCGCCCGGCACCGGGAGCGGTGGGCCGGGCTACCCCCAGCGAAGCCCGGCCCACCGGCGAGTCAGAACCAGTCCGGCCCCGGCACCGGCTTCTCCGGGCGCCACCCCGTGGCGTCGGCCAGCCGGTCCGACACGACGCGGTGCGAGCGCGACAGCACCTCCGTCGGCCCGAACAGCCGGGCGGCCCAGCGGGGGAGCGCGCGGGGCCGCGAAACGCCCGCTGCCACTGCCAGAGCAGCGCCCAGCTGCTGCTTGCGCACGGGCGTCGCGCCGACGTTGTAGACGGCGCTGGGGGCGCGCAACGCCGCAACGGCGGCCGCGGCGGCGTCGGCGGGGTGGATGGCCGTCGTCCAGGCGTCGCGGCTGCCCATGATGAGCGGGGAGCCGCGGCGCGCGGCGGTGAGCATGGCCGTCGTCATGGGGTCGGCGCTGATCAGGGTGCCGATGCGGAGGCGGACGGCGGTGCGGCCGTCGGCTTCGAGGCCGGCGACCGCCGCGTGCGCCTCGAGCGACGACGAGGCCGGGAAGCGCGCGTCCAGAGGTGCGTCCTCGCCGAGCTCAGCGTCGCCGCCGTCGGCGTAGACGAGGGACACGCCTTCCTGCACGACGATCGCCAGCTCGTCCACCGCGCGCACGGCGGCGGCGAGCGTGCGCGCGCCCTCGGTGCGCAGCCGGTCGTTCTCGGCCCAGCCCGACGTGCGCGCGGCGTGCTTTGCGTCGGGGATCCGCGTCGCCAGGTTCAGCACGGCGTCGTGGCCGCGCAGCGCGGCCGTCAGCGACTCGACGTCGAACACGTCGCCCAGCACCGGCTTCGCCCCCGTCGCCCGCACCGCCGCCACGCGCGACTCCTCGCGCGCCAGCCCGCTCACGTCGTGCCCGTCGGCCAGCAGCCGCCGCACGGCGGGGACCCCCAGCACGCCGGTCGAGCCGATCACCATCACTCGCATGTCCCGCTCCTTCCGCGTTCAGCACCACGACGAAGCGAACGCGGAAGATGTGACAGTCAGGCGCCGACGAGCGTCCCGACCTGGTCGGCCGGCGGCGGCGAAACGGCCACCGGCGACCCCCACGCCGAGTACCGCGCGGTGATCCGCGCGCCGCCCTGCGCGCTGACGACCGGCGAGAGGTCCAGCACCAGCTGCAGCGGCCGGTTCTCGTTGTCGAGCCACAGGTCGAGCAGGACTTTCGTGGTCAGCTTCGCGCCGGCCGGCAGCCCCGCGGGCAGCTGCGAGCCGAGCTTCGCCAGGTCGACGTCCACGCGGTAGTGCTCGGCGGCGGCGCCGTCGAGCTGCGTCGCGTCGCTCGCCGTGAGGGTCCCCGCCGTGCGGACCTGCGCCAGCGTGCGCGCCGGGTCGTTCTGCTCGGCCAGCTGCGCGAGGCTGCCGCCGAGGACCTGCGAGAACGGGTCGCTCCCGTCCGGCGACACCCGCACCCACGCTTTGCCACCTGCAACCTGGTCGCGCGCACTTTCGGGCACCTTCGCGTACAGGGTCCGGTCGACCAGCCGCAGCTCCAGCGGCTCGCCGACGTAGTCCGTGGTCATCACGAGCGCCGTGCCGCCCGGGCCGAACTCCGCCTGGCCCTGGCCGTGCGACACGAGCGCGCCAGCGGAGACGTCGGTGGTGAACTTCGCGGACCGCGCCGCGTTCGTCGCCGCGACGGCCGCGTCGGCCAGCGCGCGGGCGTCGGCGAACCGCGGCTGCTCACCCGAACACGCCGCCACCGCGAGCAGCGCGGCGCACGCCACAGCCGTCCTGCGCATCCGGAAAACCCCGTCCTGACCTGGCGGAAAGATGCCTCACCCAAGCACAGCGGACGGCTCGGCCCCGTTCGGGGGAAGCGGTACTACCCGCAGTAGCGCGAAGGGCGCCTCGACGGTGGTCGAGGCGCCCTTCACGGCAAGTTCCGGCAGCGGTCAGCCGCCCATCTTCTTCAGCATCTCGCTCAGGTCGGTCACCTGGTCCGCGGGCGGCGCGGCGACGGTGACCGGGGTGCCCCAGTCGCTGTACTTGAGCGTCATCTTGCCGGTGCCGGCCGCACCCGCGCCCATTGCCTGGGCCATGGCGCTTTCGTCCATCGTGATCTGCAGCGGCAGCTGGTTCTTGTCGACCCAGATCTCCATCGGGATCTTGACGTCCTTGCCCTTGAGCGCCTGCTCGGCCTGCGCCTTGGCCTCGGCGGGCATCGACGCGGTGAACTTGTCCATCGCCTTGGCGATGTCGACCTCCACCGTGTAGTGGTTCGCCTGCTGGCCGTCCAGCGTGGTCTGTTCGGAGCGGACGATCCGGCCCGCCTCGCCGATCTGGTCGAGCATCTTGGTCGGGTCGCTCTGCTCACCTGCCGAGCCCACGCTGCCGGAAAGCGACTTCGAGAGCGGGTCGTCCGCGTTCGGCGCGATCTTCACCCACGGCTTGTCGGTGCCCATCTGGGCCAGCTGGGCCGCCGGAAGCTTCATGTACATCGTCTTGTCGACGACGCGCATCTCCATCTGCTGACCTTCCACGGTCATGGTCAGCGTCATCACGGGGTTGGCCGAGTCGTAAGACGCGGCGCCCTGTGCGGTGATGGTCTTGCCACCGGAGGTCATCTCCATGGAGACCTTCGCCGACTTCGACTTCTGCGTGCCCTGCTTCGACGCGGACGCCAGCTCCAGCACGTTCTGGAACGGCGCGGCGAGCCCGGACGCCGCGTTGTTGCCGGCCGGCGAAGCGGTCCCGCCCTCGCTCTTCGAACCACAGCCCGTCAGCACGAGCGCCAGCGCGGCACCCGCGGCGACGACGAAAGTGGTTTTGCGCATGCAATCCCCCTATGAAGGTCATTGATCCACCCGCAGTATCGCCGGATCGGACGAAGAGTTACGCCGTTTCGGTTACGATTCCGGCAGCCGTTCGCCCGATGTGCCGTCGATCTGCGGAGTGACGATGGGACGCTAGGTGAGCGCGTCCGGTTCCGCAACGGGATTGGTGATTCCTCCACCGCCCGCGCGCGAGACGAGCAGCCGGCGCAGCGACGCTAGCCGTTCGGCGCTCGCGCGGCCCTCGGTGACGACGGCGTCGAGCGCGCAGTTCGGGTCCTCCGGCGCGCCGAGGTGACCGCAGTTCGGCGGGCACTCTTCGGCGGCCTCGGCGAACTCCTCGAACGCGTTCACGATGTCGTCGGCGGTCACGTGGGCCAGGCCGAACGAGCGCACGCCCGGCGTGTCGATCACCCAGCCGCCGCCCTCGAAGGGCAGCGGCAGCGCGACGGCCGCCACTGACGTGTGCCGCCCCTTGCCGACGGCGCTGACCACACCCGTCGCGAGTTCGGCATCGGGCACCAGGCGGTTGACCAGTGTCGACTTGCCGACTCCGGAGTGGCCGACGAGGGCCGTCACCTGGCCTTCGAGGCGTTCGGCGAGGTCTTCGGGCTTCTCGTCGAAGCGCGTGACGACGGCGGGCACGTCCAGGCCCGCGTAGCGGGCGAGCAGCTCGTCGGGGCTCGCGAGGTCGGCCTTCGTCAGGCACAGCACCGGTTCGAGGCCGCCGGCGTAGCAGGCGACCAGGCACCGGTCGATGAACCCGGTCCGCGGCGGCGGATCGGCCAGCGACGAGACGATGAGAAGCTGCGCGGCGTTCGCGACCACCACCCGCTCGTACGGGTCGGTGTCGTCGGCGGTGCGGCGCAGCACGCTGGTGCGCTCGTCGACGCGGACGATGCGCGCGAGCGTGTCCGGGCGGCCCGAAACGTCGCCGACCAGCGCGACCATGTCGCCGACGACCACGGACACCCGGCCCATCTCGCGCGCCCGCATCGCCGTGACGACGCGTTCGGGATCGGCCTCGACCGCGCACGTCCAGCGGCCGCGGTCCTTGCCGATGACCATGGCGGTGACGGCGTCGGCGTGCTCGGGCCGGCGCTTCGTACGGGGCCTGGAGCCTTTGCCGGGACGGACCCGCACGTCGGATTCGTCCAGCCTGCTCCAGTCGCCTCGCGCCAAACCGCCCACCGTCCTCCCGGTCGTCCTGCCTGGTCGAAATGATCCCATGCCGGTCGCGCCCGGCCCGGCCTGCGTGTAACGATGTCGTCTTGAAGACCCGCTAGGAGGCTGGCATGTGCGGCCGTTACGCCGCGACGAAGGACCCCGCGAAGCTGATCGACGAGTTCGCCGCGGTCGACCGGACCGAGGGTGCCGCGCGGGAGGACTACAACGTCGCGCCCACCAAGAACGTCGTCACCGTGGTCCAGCGGCACCCCCGCGACGCCGAGGGCCAGGTGCTCGACGACGAGCCCGCCGAGCGATCGCTGCGGATCATGAAGTGGGGCCTGGTGCCGTTCTGGGCGAAGGACCCGTCCGTCGGCTCGCGCATGATCAACACGCGCGCTGAAACGGCGGCCGAGAAGCCCGCGTTCAAGCGCGCCCTGGCGTCCCGCCGCTGCCTCGTCCCCGCCGACGGCTGGTTCGAGTGGCGGCGCACGGGCAAGGAGAAGGAGCCGTTCTACATGACGGACCCGTCCGGCGCGTCGCTCGCGTTCGGCGGGATCTGGGAGAGCTGGCGCCCGAAGGACGGTTCGGCCGACGACCAGCCGTTGATCACGTTCTCGATCATCACGACGGACGCCGAGGGTCAGCTGCGCACGATCCACGACCGCATGCCGCTGATCGTCCCGCGCAACCACTGGGACGGCTGGCTCGACCCGGACCGGTCCGCGGTATCGGACCTGCTGGTGCCCACACCCGCCGACCTCGTCGAATCGCTCGAACTGCGGCCGATCTCGAACCTCGTCAACAACGTCCGCAACAACGGCCCGCAGCTCCTGTCGCGAGTCGAACCCACTGTGGATTCGGACGCGCTGTTCTGATGACCACGCTCGAGATCGACACCCCCCACGGCCCGGCCCGGGCCGAGCTCCACTGCGCCAAGGACGGCGGCGCGGTGCTCATGCTGGGCCACGGCGCCGGGGGCGGGATCGGGGCGAAAGACCTGGTCGCCGTCGCGCGCGCCGCGAAGGAGGCCGGGGTGCACGTGGCCTTGGTGGAGCAGCCGTACCGCGTGGCGGGCCGCCGGGCGCCCGCACCGGCGAAGCAGCTGGACGCCGCGTGGCTCGCCGTGGCGGACGAACTGTCGGCCCACTTCGACGACCTGCCCCTCGTCTTCGGCGGCCGGTCCTCGGGGGCCCGGGTGGCCTGCCGCACCTCGTCGGCCGGCCAAGCGGTGGCGGTGTTGTGCCTGGCGTTCCCCGAGCACCCTCCGGGCAAGCCGGAGAAGACCCGGCAACCGGAACTGGACGCGGTCGCCGTGCCGACCCTCGTGGTGCAAGGCGAGCGCGATCCCTTCGGGCGCCCTTCGGGTGGTCCGCACCACGAGGTCGTGGTCGTCTCGGGCGACCACACCCTGGCGGCCGACCTGGACGCCGTGTCGCGCGCCGCGGCGGAATGGCTGGGGCGGGTGTTGCGACCGCACCTCTGAGGGGTTCGCGGGTCAGGGGTGCGTGGGGTTCCGCTTCGGGGTTCGCGGTTATGGGGTCCGGGTGGCTTCTGTTCGGGGATCGCGGGGTTGCCGCTTCGGGGTTCGCAGCTTGGGGGTTCTGGAGTTTCGTGGCCTCGCGGTGCGCGGCGTTTCCTGCCCGCGGCCCGCGACGTAGGGATCGGGGATCGGGCGTTTTCTCGTCCGGGTTGGCTGCCTAGAGGCCCGGTCGCTTTCTCTTCGGGGTTAGCGACCTAGGCGCTCGGAGCGCTGTCTGCTTGGGGCTCGCGGCTTAGCGGTGCGCGGGGTTTCCTGTCCGTGGCCGGTGGCCGGTGGCCGGTGGCTCGTGGCTCGTGGCTCGTGGCGCAGGGGTCCCGGGGCTCGGTCGGTTTCTTGTCGGGGTTGGCGGCTTAGAGCCCCGTTGCCTAGGGGCTCGGGCGCTTTCTCGCTAGGGCCCGCGTCTTAGAGCGCCTGGTAGAACCTCTTCGGGGTTGGTGGCCTAAGCGCTCGGAACGCTGCCTGCTCGGTGTTCGCGGCTCGGAGGTTCGCCGCGTTTCCCGGTTCCCTCGGTTTCTCCGCGGGGCTCACCCTGCCTCACCAACGGCTGCACACCGCTTCACCCAGGGTTCTAGTGCTTCCCCAAAGGTTTCTGCGTTGCTTCCCCAAGTTGTCCACAGGTTCTCCCAGTTGTGGACAACTCCGTCCTGACCAGGGCTTTTCGCCGGTTTTGTCGGTGGTGGCCAGTAGAATGGGTCTGGGGACGCCCCCCTCGGGAGGGCGGGGGCATGTCTGGCGTCGGGGATGGCCGACACAACCGCCGTGAAGCGTCGGCGAGGTCGCGTAGCTAAGCCGTCCACCAGGCCTCCCCGCCGGCCCTCCTGAGACGGCAGTGCGTAGGCCGCGCGGCGCGAGGCTGTCCGGCCAGGTTGTCGACCGGTCGCCTGCCTAGTTCGCCGCAAGCCGGCCCGTCCGCAGCGGGCGTCCCGAGCGGGCGGCCGAAACCAGCGGTCAGCCGGCGCCCCGAGCCAGCCGATCAGCCGGCGATCGAAGCCACCACGGCGCCCGTCAACCGCACCAGATCGGCCGGTGCGAGCTCCACCTCCAGGCCCCGGCGGCCGGCCGAGCAGTACACCGTCGGAAACGCCGAGGCGGACGAGTCGATCACCACCGGCAGGCGGCTGCGGTGGCCCAGCGGCGAAATCCCGCCGAGCACGTACCCCGTGGCTCGCTGAGCAGCGGCGGGATCGGCCATCCGCGCCTTCTTTCCGCCCGCTGCCGCGGCCAGGGCCTTCAGGTCCAGCTGCCCGGTGACCGGCACCACGCCCACGGTCAGCTTGCCGTCCACGTCGGCGACCAGCGTTTTGAACACGCGCGCCGCCTCGAGGCCCAGGGCTTCGGCCGCTTCGAGGCCGTACGAGTCGGCGCGCGGGTCGTGGTCGTACGCGTGCAACGTGTGGGCCACCTTCTGCTTCGTCAGCAGCGCCGTCGCCGGGGTTCCCTTGCCTGCCATGGGATCGGAGTCTACGAAGGGGTGGGGAATGGACGCCCGCCACGTTCTGTTGAACCCACTGTGACGACGACGCTGACCACTACCCGCCCACGCAGGCGTGACCCCGAGAGGCCGGGGGGTCGGACTGTGCCCGGACCCCGCGTAAACTCTTCGTTGCCGTATGCGCAGAAGCGCATCGACGCCGAACGGGAAGGGAACGGTTTGCCGAGCACCCCCAACACCGCGCCGGAGACGGCGACCGACGAGCTGGAGCTCGCCGAGCGCTTCGAGCGCGAAGCGATGCCCCTGCTCGACCAGCTGTACTCGGCCGCGATGCGGATGACGCGGAACCCCTCCGACGCCGAGGACCTGGTCCAGGAGACCTACCTGAAGGCGTACGCAGCGTTCGCGTCCTTCAAGGCCGGCACGAACCTCAAGGCGTGGATGTACCGCATCCTCACCAACACCTACATCAACGGCTACCGCAAGCGTCAGCGGCAGCCGGTGCAGCAGCCCACCGAGGAGATCACCGACTGGCAGATCGCCAAGGCGGAGAGCCACACCTCCAGCGGGCTGCGCTCGGCCGAGGTCGAGGCGATGGACAACCTGCCCGACACCGACGTGAAGGCCGCGCTGCAGAAGCTGCCCGAGGAGTTCCGGCTGGCCGTCTACCTGGCGGACGTCGAAGGCTTCGCGTACAAGGAGATCGCCGAGATCATGGATACGCCGATCGGCACCGTGATGTCCCGTCTGCACCGCGGTCGCGCGCAGCTGCGCGACCTGCTGGCCGACGTCGCGCGTGAGCGCGGCTTCATCCGCGGTGGCCGCGAGGAGGTGGCGAAGCGATGAGCACGGGTGACGCGTCCGAAGCTGCGAAGGACAAGGTCCGCTGCGAAGAGGCGCTTTCGGAGATCTACCTGCTCCTCGACAAGGAGTGCAGCCCGATGCGCGACGCCGAGCTGCGCCGCCACATCGAGGACTGCCCGCCGTGCCTCGAGGAGTACGGCATCGACGAGGCGATCAAGCAGCTCCTGGCCCGCAAGTGCGGCGGCGACCACGCCCCGGCGGACCTGCGCAGCCGGCTGCGCGCCTCCATCCGCCAGACCGTCGCCTCGAGCGGCGGCGTCACGGTGGAGCGCACCGAGATCACCGTCGAGCAGCGGACCGGCGAGTAACCCCGAGCTCCAAGACGACGACGGCCCCCGTACCTGCTGGTGCGGGGGCCGTGTCGCGTCCGGACGCCGGAATCAGGCGTTGGGCTTCTTGCCGTGGTTCGCGCCGTTCTTCTTGCGGTCGCGACGCTTGCGGGCGCGCTTCGACATGCTTCACTCCTCGTGTTCGCGCTGGGTGGCCCGTGTGCGGGGTGCCGGAGCACCTGCCGGGCTCGGGTCAACCGCTCCAGTGTGGCATGCGTGCCCCGGCTCACCTGCGGCGCCCGTGCTGATCGGGCGCCGCTCTGGTTGGATGGTGGGTCAGGAGGTGGTCGGAATGACCGGACGAACCACGCAGCAGGGCGACGAGTAGCTCGTGTCCACGCTCTCCGACCTGCTCGCCGAGAACACCGGCCTCCCCGGCGAGGCAGCCGACCACCTGCAGACCGTCGTCGCGGAGTGGCAACTGCTGGCCGACCTGTCCTTTGCCGACTTCCTGATGTGGGTCCCCGTCTCGAAGGACCTGCAGCCCGAGGGCGGCGACTTCGTGTGCGTCGCGCACGCGCGCCCCACCACGGCGCCGACCGCGCACCCAGAGGACGTCGTCGGCACGCGGTTCACCGTCGACGAGCACCCGGAGCTGGCGAAGGCCATGCGCGAGGTGCGGATCGGCCGCGAAGACGACCCGCACTGGTACCGCGACCTGCCGATGCGCCGCGAAGCCGTGCCCGTGAGCTTCGGCGGCGAGGTGATCGCCGTGCTGAGCCGCGAGACGAACCTGGCCGCGCCGCGCGTGCCGAGCCCGCTGGAGATCGCGTACCTGGGCAGTGCGGGCGACCTGTGCCAGATGATCGTCGACGGCACGTTCCCGCCGTCGGGCGGCAACCAGACCGACACGCACACGAGCCCGCGCGTCGGCGACGGCCTGATCCGCGTCGACCCGAGCGGCACCGTCGTGTTCGCCAGCCCCAACGGCCTGTCCGCCTACCACCGCATGGGCCACGAGTCCGACCTGGTGGGGCAGCGGCTGGCGCCGTTGACGCGCTCGCTGATCCGCGACCCGTTCGACGCCACCGAGGTCTCCCACCGCATCATCGAGGCCCTCGACGGCAAACCCTCCACCCGCACGGAGGCCGACTCGCGCCGCGGCGCCGTCGTGCTGTTCCGCGCCCTGCCATTGCGCCCGGCCGGCCAGGCGGCGGGCGCGCTCGTGCTGGTCCGCGACGTCACCGAGGTCAAGCGCCGCGACCGCGCGCTGCTGTCCAAGGACGCGACGATCCGCGAGATCCACCACCGCGTGAAGAACAACCTGCAGACGGTCGCCGCGTTGCTGCGGCTGCAGTCGCGCCGCGTGACGAGCGAAGAGGCCCGCCTGGCCCTCACCGAATCCGTCCGGCGCGTGTCGTCGATCGCGATGGTCCACGAGGCCCTGTCGATCTCCGTCGACGAACGGGTCGACCTCGACAAGCTGCTCGACAACGTCCTGCCGATGGTTGGCGAGGTCGCCACGGCGGAGTCGCAGGTCGGGCTCACGCGCAAGGGCTCGTTCGGCATCGTCATCGCCGAGATCGCCACGCCGCTCGTGATGGTGCTGACGGAGCTCGTGCAGAACGCCATCGAGCACGCCTTCCCGCAGGGCCGGCCCGGCAAGGTGGAGATCATCGTGGAGCGCTCGGCGCGCTGGCTCGACGTCCTCATCCGCGACAACGGCCGCGGCCTGCCCTCGGGCTTCTCCCTGGAACGCTCCGACGGCCTCGGCCTGCAGATCGTGCGCACCCTGGTGGAATCGGAACTGCGCGGCTCCCTCTCCCTGCGGAAGGTCCGGACCGACTCGACGGGAGCCCGCGTGCCGGGCACCGAGGCGGCCCTGCGGATCCCCTTGTCGCGGCGGCTCTAACCCGTTCCGTACGGCCATTCCCAGCCGCTGGCGCCCGGCACGCGCGGCACCAGGACCAGCGCGCCGGCCGGGTCCTCCACCTCGATCTGCAGCTCGCCGCCGTAGGTCTGGTCCGACTCGTACTCGGGGCTGATCTCGCTGACCGGCAGGTGACAGGGCGCCACCGAAACCTGGTCGACCACGCCATCGGGGCCTCGGGTCTGGAAGGAAGTCAGGTCGAGCAGATCGCGAATGGCCGGGGCGTACCGGTTCAAGATGTCGAGCGCTGGAGTCATCACCGAAACCGGTCCCGGCGTTACCTCTGCCGTCCGAAGAGGACGCCGGGCCGGGTGGGCCCGCGGCGGCGGGGTCAGGTGTGGCTGAGCGTGACCGGTGGGAACTGCACGCGTTCCGGGGCACGGCCGGCCTGCAGCATCCACGCGTCGCCGGAATCGGGGGACGCGGCGATGGTCGCGACGGCGGCGGCGATCTCGGCGGGGGTGGCGATGGCGAGGCCGTGCTCGGCCAGGGTGGAGCCGAAGCCCGCGATCATGCGGGTGTCGACGAAGCCCGGGCAGATGGCGTTCAGCGTGATGCCCGCTTCGGCGCACGCGGGGGTCAGCGACCGCACCAGGCCGATGATCGCGTGCTTGGTCGCGGAGTACACGGGATCGAAGGTGGCGGGGGAGATGCCGGCGAGGCTGGACGTCACGACGATCGCGCCGCCGCCCGTGTCGCGCAGGGCGGGGTAGGCGGCGCGCAGGCCGAACACAGTGCCGTCGACGTTGACGGCGAGCGTGCGGCGGTAGCGGTCCACGTCCAGATCGTCGAGGCCGCCCGCGCCGCCTGTGCCGGCGTTGAGGTGGACGACGTCCAGCCCGCCGTACGTGGACAGCGCGGCGCGTACGGCCGCTTCGTTGTCGGCTTCGCTGGTGACGTCGGTGCGGACGAACAGGCCGCCGATCTCCTCGGCGAGCGCGGTGCCCGCCTCCTCCTCGATGTCGGCGACGACCACGTGCGCGCCGTCGGCCGCGAAGTGGCGCGCGACCGCCGCGCCGATGCCGTTCGCGCCTCCGGTGATCAGGACGACGGTCATGCCAGGGTCTCCTCTCCGACTTCGGCCGCCACCGCGGCGGCCACGCTCTTGCGGCGGGCGTACACCCGCGTGGTGATCTCGAGGGCGAGGTACACGCCCACGTACTGCAATCCGCTGATCAGCGGCACCCGGTCGACGGGCAGCGTGTAGGCGAGCAGCACTCGCACGCCGGCGTCGAGCACGAGCACCACGCCCCACATCGTGGTCGTCACGCGCAGGACGTGGCGGTACGTGGGTGAGCCGAGCCAGTTGCGTTCGACGCGCTCGCGCCCTTCGGTGCCGAGGAACGACCGCAGCACCTGGTACAGGAACGGTTTCCGCAGCAGCGTCGCCAGCATCCAGCCGCCCGCGGCCGCCGTCATCCAGCCGTCCTTGGCGAGCAGGAACCGCGGGCTGCCGGACAGGAACGACGTCGCGACGCTCAGCACCAGGATGCTCAGCGTGAACACGGCGAGCGTGTCAACGCGCCGTTTCCTGACAACGGTCTGCACAGCCCGCACAGCCGGCGGGACCACCCCTGCCAGCAGCGCCAGCCACTGGTTCACGCCGAGCGCGCGCAGACCGTAGAACAGCGCGGCCGGTGCGACGAGGTTGACGGCCAGGTTGACGATCAGCTCCCGCCGCAATTCCGGTGGGGTGGTTGGCTTTTGGCGCGGTGCGAGCGTGGTCATCGGCCGGCCTCCACACTCTGGCGGTCGCGGTGGCCCCACGTCTTCGCCAGCACGGCAACGGTGCTGACGACGAGAACGATCAGCGCTAGCCACGCGATCCAGCTGCCCGACCGCGTGAACACCGGGCCGAGCGCCGGGTTGAGCACGTGCGCGGTCCAGAACAGGTAAGCGAGCGGTCCCGTCGCCGCCACGATCAGGACGGTGCCGGCGACGGCGGTCCCGGGCGTCCACCGGCCCTGGCGCAGGTTGGCGACGGCCAGCGCGATCGCCAGCACCAGCACGACCAGGAAGAACGGGATCCAGAAGCCCCACAGTTCCGGGTCGAGCACCGGCACGCGCGCGCCGTTCGCCGTGGTGACGAGCGTGGCGGACCGCTGCACGAACAGCGCCACGACGATGAGCACCGCGAGCACGCAGCCGCTGACGACTTCGTTCCACGTCGTGGTCGTGGTGGCGTCGGCGAACGGGAGCTGGTCGGGCGCCCACTCCTCGTCCGGTTCACCGGGGCCGCGCTCGCTGCCGAAGCGATCGAGGAGTACATAGAGGACAGTCACGCCGACGAGCAGGTACATCGCGACGGTGAGCGTGACGCCGAGGGGCGAAAAGATCGCCGCGCCCACGTTTTCGCGGCGCACCCAGTGCCCGATCGCGTTCACGACGTAGGTGATCGGCAAGACGGTGGCGCACAGCAGCTTGAGCGCCCGGACGTAGTGGAGGTACGTCGCCGGCCCGATCAGCACGGTGGCCTTGTCCGCGTAGCGCGTGGCCAGGTGCGCGGGATCGCCGAGGTCCGTCAGCGCCGCGTACTCGGCCCCCGCGGGGCTTTCGCCCATCGCGACGCGCGCCTCCACGTCGTCGGCGATCGCGGCGCGCAGCTCGCGGTCGATCTCCTGGCGGTGCCTCCCCGCGACGTGCCGCACCGTCGCGGCGACGTATCGGTCGGTGAGTGTGGTGGTCATGGTTGTTCCCCCAACGTGGTGAGTTTCGCTTGGTTCAAGTGGTCGCCGGGCCGGCATCGCCGTCGGCGGTTTCCGTCTCGGCTTCGGTCGCCAGGTGGCTGAGCGCCCGGTCGATGGCGCTCCACTCCTTCTGCAGCTCCCGCGCGAGCCGCACGCCTTCGCGGCTCGTCCGGTAGAACTTGCGCGGCCGGCTCCCCGAGGTGTCCCACTCGCTGGTCAGGAGCCCCTGGCCCTCGAGCCGGCGCAGCAACGGGTACAGCGTGTTGGCCGGCGCGGGCACCCCGGCGCGCTCCAAGGCGTCGAGCAGGCCGTAGCCGTAGCCGGGCTTCTGCAGTGCCAGCAGGCTCGCCAGCACGACCGTCCCCCGCCAAAGCTCCTGCCGGTGCGCATCCAGCAAGTCGGTGTCTTTCACGTCGGCAACGATAGTGTGTTAGACACAGTATCGTCAATCGGCAATGGTGTGTGTCAGGCGAAGCCGTGCTGCTTCAAGGGTTGTTTACGCAGGTCAGGGCGCCCCCTGGGGCGGAAACGTGCGGTGCGCGACAGGTCCAAGGCCGCTGAGGAGCGGCGCCCGGCGGCTGGTGAAGGTTCCGCACGAACGCGGCCCGTGGCATCAGGACGGGCAGCGCGCCCGCGCCCGCCGAGCGGCCGGAGGTCCTAAGCCGGCGAAAGGGCACGGCGGTGATGTGCGGTAGCCGGCGAGCGGTGTGGGCGCACCGAGCAACGCGGCGCGACGGAGAGACGCGGAACCGGCAGGGTGGCAACGCCCGGAGTGGGCAACTACGGCGAGGAGGCAAGGTGGTTGGGCGAACCGGCAAGGCGTTCACGCGCGCGGCGGCGAAGTGGGCAACCGGCGACGCGGCACGGCAATGCGGCGGCGATCGGCGAAAGCGGCAACGCGGTCGCGCGCAACGGGCGACGAGGTGCAGTCCGCCAGAGCGTCAAGCCGACGCCAAGAATCCGGACCCCAGCACTCCGAAAAGATCAAAACCCCTTGCCCCGCAGCGAAACCACACACCGAACCAACACCGTCCACAACGGACCCGCCTGACCGAACCCGACCCCGGACACGCCGAAGGGCCGGTACCGAAACTCCGGTACCGGCCCTTACGACGTTCCGCGGGAGGACTTGTTCAGTCCTGGTGAGGTGCAGTGCACCCGGGTGCGGGTGATTTCACTTCGGTTGTTACGATCGAACCGGAGGGGTATCGCCCCAGTCATCTGACTGAGGGGACGCAAAAGTCCCCCGGGGGAAATCCGGTTCGGGTTGTGCTGCTGAGCGCTGGGCTCAGGCGATGGTGCGCGTGCCGATCTGCGTACGGCGGCGCTTGAGCGCGCGTCGCTCGTCTTCGCTCATGCCGCCCCACACGCCGGCGTCCTGGCCGCTGGCCAGAGCCCAGGCCAGGCAGTCGGAAGCGACGGTGCAGCGGTGGCACACGGCCTTCGCCTCGGAGACCTGCAGCAGAGCAGGACCGCTGGTTCCCACGGGGAAGAACAGCTCGGGGTCCTCGTCTCGGCAGGCCGCGTCGTGGCGCCAGTCCATGTTCGTGAGCTCCTTCACAGTGGCGCGGGAGGACCGCAGCCACAGTCGTCATGGCGGTCGTGTTTTTGGGTGCTTGTGAATGCTTTCACGAAGCACCGCGTTCGACAAGGGTTTCTTGAAGATCGGTGAGTCAGCTCACCCGGCCGAGCGACGCCTCTGACCTGCGGTTTCTGTCCGAAACAGGCCGCTCGGCGGAAGCGCGATGCGGTGAGCGGAGGTTCTGCGTCGACGAGCGGCAGAATGCACTTTGCCGCAGGCGATCAGTACTCGAACCGTCACACGATTACTGTGAGTGCATCCGGGACGCTCTGGAACTCCACTCGCGTGCGCTGCCCGACGAGGTCGCCGTCGACCTGGAAGTTCACCGGTTCAGCTGCGTCGATGCGGATGAGCGGGACGTCGTCCAGGCGCACCAGGTGTCGCCCGCGTTGGTTGCTCTTCGTGAGCAAAGCTTGGCGTACATGAGTGAACACGGTGGGCAACGTGAGACCGTTCAACGCGAACAAGCCCAATCCCGTCTCGAACGAGCAACCCGAGTTGAGGTGCACGGGCCGCTCGCCCAGGTAGGTCCACGGATCGGTGTTCGACACGAACGCGGTCACCACCTCGGCGGGTTCCTCGCCCGGGATCCGCACCGTCAGGGCGGGCCGGCCCAGCGGCGGCCGGAAGTAGGAGCGCACCGCGGCGCGCATGTACAAGGAAGCGCTCGTCTCCTTGCCCCGCCACTTCGCGACGCGGCCCACCACGTCGGCGTCCCAGCCGAGCCCGGCGTTGAACGTGAACCAGTGCCCGTCCGCGAGCCCGAGGCCGATGCGCCGGCGCCGATCCCCTTCGAGGGCGGTCAGCAGATCGTGCGTCGCCTCGACCGGATCCACCGGGAGGCCGAGGGCGCGCGCGAAGACGTTGGCCGAGCCACCCGGCACGACGCCCAGCATGGGCGCGGTCCCGTCGGCACCGTCGGCCAAGAGCCCGTTGACGACCTCGTTCACGGTGCCGTCGCCGCCGTGGGCCACGACCAGGTCGAAACCGTCGCGGGCAGCCGAGCGCGCCACGGCCATCGCGTGACCGCGGTAGTCCGTCTCGACGACGTCGAGCTTCACCTGGCTGGCCAGCGCGTGCGCCAGCACGTCCCGGCCACCGGCGGTGGTCGAGGTGGCCTGGGGGTTCACGACGAGGATGGCGCGCACTGCCGCAGCGTAAGTGACTTGCGCCCGGCTGGAGAACCTTCGACGGCACAAGGTGACGCGAAGCTCAGCGTGACGAGCGGCATCCTCGACGACCGTTGGCGGCCCTTGGCGACCCTGTGGCGGGCGGTCCTCCCTCGTGTCCGGCGAACATCCGCTCGTCGTGACAAGTGCACCCGGGCCGACCGCCCGCTCATCGACGACAACCCCGATTTTCACGTGCCCGGCGTCCCGCGAAAACGGCCGACCGGGTGGCATACCATCGAAAGTGCTCACCCACCGTGACCCGTGCTGGTCGGGTCGCTGTGCTCCCGCAAAGCAGCTGGAAGGCCGCCCCCGTGTCGCTCACCGAGAAGCCGCCGCACACCCCGTTCGAGGTCCGGTTGGCCGGGTTCCTCACCGCGCTGCCCGGCCTCGGGCTCCTGACGCTGGGCGTCGTCATCCTCGTGCGGGGCCTGCAGGAGCCGTCGCGGCCCGGCAACAACATCTGGGCCGAGTTCGCGACCTACGCCGTGCTGGCGCTGGCTTTCCTCGCCGCGTCGGTCGGTCTCGTGCTCGGCCGGCAGTGGGCGCGGTCACCGGGGGTGGTCGTCGCGCTGCTGCTCATGGGCGTGGGCTGGTACATCCTGGGCCCGTCCGGGCAGCCCGCGTGGGGTGCGCCGATCGGCGTGTGCGGCCTGGTCGCGCTCGTCCTGCTCTTCCGCCGCCCGGCCCGCGCCTGGGCGCTCGGCTTGCGCGACGGCGAGACGGAAGAAGAAGCCGCCGAACGAGGCGGGCTCGCCGGGCGCCGCGCGGAACGCGAGGGGCACGAAGAGGACTGACCGTCAGGCGTCCGCGGCCAGTGCGCGCAGCGGATCGTCCGTGAGCCGGTACGTCGTCCACTCGTCCTGCGCCACCGCGCCCAGCGCGCGGTAGAACCCGACCGCCGGGTTCCAGTTCAGCACGGACCACTCGAGCCGCTGGTACCCCTTGTCGACGCACTCCGCGGCCAGCGCGGCGAGCAGCGCCTTGCCCAGGCCCGAACCGCGCAGTTCGGCGCGGACGAACAGGTCTTCCAGGTAGATGCCGTGCGTGCCGCGCCACGTCGAGAAGTTGAGGAACCACAAGGCGAACCCGCCCACGGTTCCGTCGACCTCCGCCACGTGCCCGAACAACGCCGGAGCCGGGCCGAACAGCGCGTCGTGCAGCTGCGGTGGTTCCAGGTGGCATTCGTCGGGCGCGCGTTCGAACTCCGCCAGCGCGTAGACGAGCTTCACGACGGCGTCGACGTCTTCGGGTCGGATCCGCCGCACTCGGGGGTCGGGCAAGGTATCAGTCTTCCAGTGCCGGCAACAGGTTCAGGTGCTCGATCTGCGGTTCGCCGCGCTCGTCGCCGAGCACCGCGATGCCGGCGGGATCCAGTCCGAAGTGGACACCCGCGGACGAGGACAGGTCGACCCAGCGCGCGACCAGCACCCGGCTGAAGTGCCCGTGGCCCACGAGGACCACGTCGCCGTTGTCGATCTCGTGGCGCGCGCGGTCGAGGACCTTGTCGGCGCGCGCGGCCACGTCGGCCGCGCTCTCGCCGCCGGGGATCGGGTGTGTCCACACGGTCCAGTCGGGGACGGTTTCGCGGATCTTCGGTGTGGTGAGACCTTCGTAGTCGCCGTAGTCCCATTCGGCGAGGTCGTCGGTGATTTCGTCGATGCGCAGGCCGGCGAGTTCGGCCGTGCGCTTCGCGCGTTCACGCGGGCTGGAGATCACGAGTTTCGGGCCGCCGAGCAGGGTCCGCAGGGTACTGCCCGCCGCGCGCGCCTGTTCTTCGCCCGCCTGTGTGAGCGGGATGTCGGTGCGCCCGGTGTGCCTGCCGTTGACGGACCACTCGGTCTGACCGTGCCGGAGGATGAAGAGCCGATGTGCCACGAGCCCGAATATAGCCCCGCTCCCGTTTGCGAGCAGGTCGCGCGATGTGCTTACCTACTCGTGAGTAACTTCCCGGGGAGGTCCTGATGGGTGCGAGCCCGACGTTCGCGATGTGGCGCCGGCTGGCCGGCAAGCCAGGCGGTGAGCAGCTGTTTTCCGCCGCGATGTGCCTCCGCGTGCCCTACTTCGCAACGGTGCTGCCGACGGTCCGGCAGCTGCGTCCCGGGCACTGTTCGGTCACCGCGCCGAAGTGGTGGGGTGTCCACAACCACATCCGGACCTTTCACGCGATCGCCACGGGCAACCTCGCGGAGATCGCGATGGGCCTGCTCGCGGAGGCGACCGTGCCGTCGACGCACCGCTGGTTGCCGAAAGAGATGGCGGTCCAGTACCTCGCGAAGGCGACCACCGGGCTGCGCGCCGTTGCGGAACTGCCGGAGCTGCCCGAGTTCGGCGACGGCGGATTCGACCTTCCCGTACCCGTGCGCATCCTCGACAAGCGCGGGACGACCGTTGTCACCGCCACGATCACGATCTGGGTCACGCGCAGGAAATAGCCGTTTTGCCGGGACCGCGGCGCCACAATTCCCGTCGCGGAATTGACCCGCCCGGGTGAACTTAACGCCGTTTACTGAGGTGCCGCCGAGTCGGTCGATTTCCGGTCTTGCCAGCCTCGGAACAGCGCCGACACGATGCCCGCATGCCAGCACTGACGCGCCGCCGATTCCTCGGCCTCGCCGCGCTGAACACCGCCGCGGCCTTCGGACTGACCGGGATTTCCACCACCACCGCTCGCGCCGCGACGAATGCGCTGCTGCCCGAGTTCTCGCCCGCCGTGGTGATCGGCACCGGTTACGGGGCGGCCACCACCGCGTTGCGGCTCGGCGCGGCCGGCGTGCCCACGCTGATGCTCGAAATGGTTCGCTCGTCAACGGCGCGATGGCCGTCACGCCGAAGCGCTCGTACTTCGAGGAGATCCTGCCGCGCGTGGGCGCCGAGGAGATGTACGGCACGTACTTCCCGCGCGCGAGGGCCGGGCTCGGCGTGAACTCCGTGGTCCCGCGGTGGTTCGAGCGCTGCCGCTCCTACCAGTACGCGCGCGTTTCGCGGAAAGCCGCGCGGAAAGCCGGGTTCAGCACCACGTTCGTGCCCGGCGTCTACGACTTCTCCTACCTCGAGCGGAAAGAGGCCGGCGCTGCCCAGCGGTCGGCGCTCGCGTCCGAAGTCATCTACGGCAACAACCACGGCAAGCGCTCGTTCGACAAGCCCTACCTCGCCGCCGCGCTCGGCACCGGCCGCGTGACGATCCAGACGCTGCACGAGGTCCGCGAGATCAGCCACCAGCCCGACGGCACGTACACGCTCGTCGTGCGCGAAATCGACCCGTACGGCGCCGTCGTCGCGATCAAGCACGTGACCACCCAGCACCTGTTCCTCGGCGCCGGCTCCGTCGGTTCCACCGAACTCCTGCTGCGGGCAAGGGAAACCGGCCGGTTGCCCGACCTGCCCGACGCCGTGGGGCGGGGCTGGGGCACCAACGGCAACGTGATGCTCGGCCGCGCCAACCACGTCTGGGACACCACGGGCAGCCTGCAGTCGGGGATGCCCGCGCTCGGCATCGACAACTGGCACGACCCCGTGCACCCGGTCTTCGCGGAGATCGCGCCGGTGCCCGCCGGGCTCGAGACGTGGCTGAGCCTGTACCTCGCGATCACGAAGAACCCGGAACGTGGGCACTTCACCTACGATGCGGCGACGGATTCGGCGAAGCTGCAGTGGGCGGCCGCGCAGGGGCAGCCGTCGATCGACGCGGCGAAGGCGCTGTTCGACAAGATCAACTCCGCGAACGTCACGATCTACCGCTACGACCTCTTCGGCGACACGCGTCCGTTCGAGAACCGCTTCACCTACCACCCGCTGGGCGGGCTCGTGCTCGGTGAAGCGACCGATGACTACGGACGCGTGAAGGGCTACCGCAACCTGTACGTCACCGACGGTTCGCTGATCCCGGGCAGCGCGGGCGTGAACCTCAACGCGGGCGATCACCGCGCTGGCCGAGCGCAACGTCGAGCGCGTGCCGGCCGAGGACGTGCTGGGTTAACGCGCGCGCAGCTTCTCGTAGTAGGCGGTGCAGTCCGCGTACGAAGGCAGCAGACCCTGCTCTTCGGCCTCGGCGAGCGTCGGCGCCGAACGGTCCTTTTCGGACACGATGGGCGTGAGGTCCGCGGGCCACGGGAGGCCGAGCGCCGGGTCGAGCGGGGTGATCCCGTGCTCGGCCGGCGGGTTGTACGGCTCGGAGCACAGGTACGACATGACCGTGTTGTCCTCGAGCGCGATGAACGCGTGGCCCAGCCCTTCGGCCACGTACACCGAGCGGAAGTCCACGGGGTCCAGCCGCACCGCGTCCCACTGCCCGAACGTGGGGGAGCCCGTGCGCAGGTCCACGACCACGTCGAGCAGCGAACCGGCGGGGCAGTAGACGTACTTCGCCTGGCCGGGCGGTACGTCGGCGAAGTGCACGCCGCGGATGGTGCCGCGCCGGGACACGCTGTGGTTGGTCTGGCCCACTCGCATCGGGTGCCCGGCCGCCTCGATCAGCGAGTCCTCCTGGAACGGCGCCACGAACAGCCCGCGCTCGTCGGGGAACGCGCGCGGCGTGAACTCGTAAGCGTCGGCGACCTTCAGCGCGCGGAATTGCATGCGCTCACCTTATCGAGGGCGCCGAATGCGGAATTGGTGGTGCTCCGGACGGAGTGGCCGCCATCACTGGATCGGTTCCGACTGCGTTAGAAAACCGGACGGACGTCTTGGGATTAGGGGTTCTTCTCGGAATATCGGCAGGAAGACGCCGGAATCTGTGACATGAACCGCACCGAGGGTTCGCCGTCCGCGGGACGCCTGTCATGATTGGCGGACCGCAGCGTCCGCGGCCGTCAGCCACACCCCACGGATCGAACGGCCGCTGTGACGCCTCGCCGACAGGCCGGCGCTACCGCGCTGGGCTGCCGTCCGGAGGACTAGATCCACAGGTGCGGGTGCGCCTGCCCCGCCGCCAGTGGTCCCCCGCTCGCAGTCCCAGGAGTTGTGTTGTGACCCA
The DNA here is from genome assembly GCF_044452505.1 of Amycolatopsis sp. NPDC051903. Classification (NCBI taxonomy): domain Bacteria; kingdom Bacillati; phylum Actinomycetota; class Actinomycetes; order Pseudonocardiales; family Pseudonocardiaceae; genus Amycolatopsis; species Amycolatopsis sp. NPDC051903. The sequence continues at coordinate 42,041 of NZ_JBITBT010000006.1, forward strand.
GATCCACCCCGCGAGTTCCGTGATCCCCGAAGGGCGATCGCCGGAAACGACGACAGGAACCCCGATGACCGACCAGGCCAGCACGGCCGCCACCGCCGCGCCGGTGACCGACGCCGAGATCTTCACCGGGCACGAGGGCGGCAAGCTCTCCGTGGCGGCCGCCCGGCCCATCGCCGACCCGCGCGACCTCTCGATCGCCTACACGCCCGGCGTGGCGAAGGTGAGCCGGGCGATCGCCGAAGACGCCGCCCAGGCGAAGCGGTACACCTGGGCCGACCGTCTCGTGGTGGTCGTCAGCGACGGCACCGCCGTGCTGGGCCTCGGCGACATCGGCGCGAGCGCGTCGCTGCCCGTCATGGAGGGCAAGTCGGTGCTGTTCAAGACGTTCGGCGGCCTCGACTCGATCCCGCTGGTGCTCGACACCACCGACGTCGACGAGATCGTGGAGACGCTGGTGCGCCTGCGCCCGTCGTTCGGCGCGGTCAACCTCGAGGACGTGTCGGCGCCGCGGTGCTTCGAGCTCGAGGACAAGCTCAAGGCCGCGCTCGACTGCCCGGTCATGCACGACGACCAGCACGGCACCGCGATCGTCACGCTCGCGGCGCTGCGCGGTGCGAACCTGGTGCTCGACCGCGCGATCGGCGACCAGCGCGTGGTGATCTCCGGGGCGGGCGCGGCGGGTGTGGCCTGCGCGAAGATCCTGCTGGAGGCGGGCGTCGGCGACGTGACGGTGCTCGACTCGCGCGGCATCATCCACTCCGGACGCGACGGCCTGAACCCGATCAAGCAGCAGCTCGCCGGGACCACGAACAAGACCGGCCTCACCGGCGGTCTCGAGGACGCGCTCAAGGGCGCGGACGTGTTCCTCGGCCTGTCGAGCTCGACGGTCGACCCCGAGCTGCTCGGCTCGATGGCCGACGACCCGATCGTGTTCGCACTGTCCAATCCGGACCCGGAGGTGCACCCGGCCGACGCGGCGAAGTACGCGGCGATCGTGGCGACCGGGCGCAGCGACTTCCCGAACCAGATCAACAACGTGCTGGCGTTCCCGGGGGTGTTCCGCGGTGCGCTCGACGCCGGCGCGCGGGCGATCACGGAGAACATGAAGCTCGCCGCGGCCGATGCCATCGTGGCCGTCGCGTCGGACGACCTCGGCCCGGACCGCATCGTCCCGAGCGCGCTCGACCCGCGGGTCGGCCCGGAGGTCGCGGCGGCGGTGGCGAAGGCGGCCGTGGCCGACGGCGTCGTCTGAACAGTTCGGTGGCAACGGGCTCCCCGCGCTGGGTGTGCGCGGGGAGCCCGTTTCTTTCCCGGACGGACCTTGCGCCACCCTTCGCCGTGACCGCGCCGGCGAGCTTCGCGCTACAAGACCCGCATGACGATCGCACTCGGCCGGTACGGCATCTGGCAGCCGGCGGCCTCGACCACTCCGGACCAGGCACGGGAGATCGAGCGGCTCGGCTTCCCGACGCTGTGGGCCGCCGGGGCGCCGGCTGATCTCGCGGGCGTCGACGAACTCCTCGAAGCGACCTCGACGCTGGTGGTCGGAACCAGCATCGTCAACATCTGGCGCGGCGACCCGGGTGTCGCCGCGGCGGCGTACCACCGCGTGTCCGAGCGTTTCCCCGGCCGGTTCTGGCTCGGTGTCGGCGCCGGCCACCGGGAGCACACGCCGGAGTTCCGCAAACCGCTCGCCGCGATGAACGCTTACCTCGACGCACTCGACGCGGGTGGCGTGCCGGTCGAGGGCCGGGCGATCGCGGCACTGGGCCCGAAGATGCTGGCGCTGACGGCCGCGCGGGCGGGCGGCGCGGTGCCGTACCTGGTGCCGCCGGCGCACACGAAGCTCGCCCGGGAGGCGCTGGGCCCGGCGGCGGTGCTGGCGCCGGAGATGAAGGTCGTGCTGGACGCGAACCCGGTGCGCGCCCGGGACACCGCCCGGCCGCGGATCGCGAACCCGACGCTCGGCCTGGTCAACTACACCGCCAACCTGCGCCGCCTCAGCTTCACCGACGACGACCTGTCGGGCGGCGGCAGCGACCGGCTCATCGACGCGCTCGTCGCGCACGGCGCCGCGGCCACCGTCGCCGCGCGGCTGGCCGAACACCACGCCGCGGGCGCGGACCACGTCGCGATCCAGGTGATCACGCCGCGGCACGCCACCCACCCGGACCTGCCGGGCGTGCAGCTGCAGGTCCACGACTACGAGGTGGTCGACGTCTACCGGACGCTGGCGGCCGAGCTGCTCTGACGTTTCTGGACTTGCCGGTCCATTTTTTCGTGGCCACGCTGGACGGCATGACGATCGAACTCGGTCCGTACGGCGTCTGGCAGCCGGCGGCACTGACCACCCCGGACATGGCGCGGAAGATTGAGCAGCTCGGCTACACCACGTTGTGGGTCGCCGGCCCACCCGTGGACCTCGCCGGCGTCGACGAACTCCTCGAAGCCACCTCGACGCTCGTGCTCGGCACCAGCATCCTCAACATCTGGCGCGGGGATCCGGCCGCCGCCGCGGCGGCGTACCACCGCGTGACCGAGCGCTTCCCCGGCCGGTTCTGGCTCGGCATCGGCGCGGGCCACCCCGAGCAGACGCGGGAGTTCCGCAAGCCGCTCGCCGCGATGAAGCAGTACCTCGACGGGCTCGACGCGGGCGGGGTGCCGGTCGAGGGGCGGGCGATCGCCGCGCTCGGGCCCAAGATGCTGGACCTGACCGCGGAACGGGCGGGCGGGGCGGTGCCGTACCTCGTGCCACCTGCGCACACGAAGCTCGCGCGGGAAGCGCTGGGCCCGGCGGCGGTGCTGGCACCGGAGATGAAGGTCGTGCTGGACGCGAACCCGGCGCGTGCCCGCGACACCGCCCGGCCGCGGATCAAGCACCCGTACCTCGGCCTGGTCAACTACACGACCAACCTCCGCCGCCTCGGCTTCACCTACGACGACCTGGCCGGCGACGGCAGCGACCGGCTCATCGACGCCGTCGTCGCCCACGGCGACGCACCGACGGTCGGTGCGCGGCTGGCCGAACACCACGCGGCGGGCGCGGACCACGTCGCGATCCAGGTGATCACCACGCGCCACGCCGCTCACCCGACGCTGGCCGACGTCGAGCTGCAGGTCTACGACGACGAGGTGTTCGCCGCGTACGAGACCTTGGCCGCCGAGCTGTTCTAGCGCTCCAGCAGCTCCACGAGCCGGTGCCGCGGCACGTCGACCAGCCGGAGGTCCGTCAGGTCGGCCGGGACGTCGAGGGCGACGTTCGCGAGCCGGGCGTGGGCGCGGGTCAGGATCTCCGACGGGTGCTCGACGGCATCGGCCGTGACGATCGCGTGCCGGTTGTCCGGGGTGCTGCGCAGGAAGCGCAGGCGGTACTTGGCGGCGACGAGATCCGTCAGCGCCGTCTGCGCCGCCGCGTCGGCGAGGTCCGGGTGGTTGTTCGGCACGAGCAGCGCCAGGCGGCGGGCGTTGGTGCCGAGCAGCGTGCGCAGGAGCCACGGGCCCGAGTCGGCGGTGAGGTCCATCGCGACGGCGTCGCCCTCGGGGCCGGAGGCGGACCAGTCGACGGGCCGGGTTTCGAGTGCGAGGCCGCCGTCGGTGGCGATCTCGCGCAGCGCCGACAGGAGCGCGGGTTTCGTCCCGGACGCTTCCACCGACTGCGGGCCGTGGGTGTAGATCGCCGCCTTTCCCTTGCGGCCACCCGATTTCTTGGCCTTCGCCGTCGGCTGGCAGACGTAGAGGTCGGCGGCGGAACCGACGGCCTGCGCGCCGGCGTAGCGGTTGAAGTCCGGCAGGATCGCCTCGAACGTGAGGCCCAGCGTCGCGAGCGAACGCTGCACCTGGGCGCCGAGCGCGGGGTGGCGGGGGCTGTAGCCGTAGGCCAGCAGGATGCGGCCGTCGGTCGGCTCGCGCAGCGCCTGCACGGCGCGCGCGGCGAACAGCCCCATGCCCTCCGGCGTGTACGGCGGGTCGCTGAACACGAGGTCCGCGCGGCCCGCGACGGCGGGCGGCAGCCCGATGCGCAGATCGGTGTGGGCGAGAGCGATCGTCCGCCCGCTCGTGGCGTCCAGGTAGGACAGCACGCGTTCGTCGAGGTCCACCACGGTCAGCTCGGCTTCGGGGCACACCGCGCGCACGGCGAGCGAGGTGAGGTCGTGGTCGCCGAGGAAGAGCAGGCGGGCGCGGCGCAGGTCGTAGCGGGCGCTGAGCCACAACGCGCGGCGCAGCACCGTCTCGGGTGTCGCCTGCACGTGGTCGAGTGCGGCCAGCGGCGGCGGCACGGCGGCGATCTGCGTCGCCAGCTCCGCCAGCAGGTCCGAGTGCGCGGCCACGGCGTCGTCGAGCGGGTCGGGCAGGCGCGGCAGCCGGTAGGTCTCGTACGCGGGCAAAGCGTCCGGCGAAATCCGGACACCCGCGGCGGAACGCTCCAGATCGGCCTCCAGCGCCGCCAGCACGTCCTCGACGCTGCGGCGCGGTGCCGCGCTCAACCGCACCAGGTCCGCGAGCTCGCGGGGACCCGTGCGGAGCAGGTCGATCACCTCGTACAGCGGGCGCACGCCGGCGCCGTGCGCGGCCAGGACGTCGTCGAGAGCGGTCACGGTCGCCGAGCCTAACCGGCCACTGGACGGGAAAGGCTGCCAAGGCCCGCGGAGTGGGCTACGGTCGATGGGCATCTGACGTGGGGAGTAGTCCGTGACAATCGAATTCCGCGACGTGACCAAACGGTATCCGGATGGCACGGTGGCCGTGAACGGACTCTCGCTCACCGTCGAGGACGGCACGATCACCGTGCTCGTCGGCCCGTCCGGCTGCGGCAAGACCACCTCGCTGCGGATGATCAACCGCATGGTCGAGCCGACTTCGGGCGCCGTGCTGCTCGACGGCAAGGACGTGAGCGAAGGCGACCCCGCGCTGCTGCGCCGCGGCATCGGCTACGTGATCCAGCACGCCGGGCTCTTTCCACACAGGACGGTGCTCGACAACGTCGCGACCGTGCCCCTGCTGTCCGGTTGGGACAAGCGCAAGGCGCGCGCCCGCGCGGCCGAGCTGCTGGAGACCGTCGGCCTGCCGAAGGAGCTCGGCAAGCGGTACCCGGCGCAGCTCTCGGGCGGCCAGCAGCAGCGCGTGGGCGTGGCCCGCGCGCTCGCGGCCGACTCGCCGGTGCTGCTGATGGACGAGCCGTTCTCCGCCGTCGACCCCATCGTGCGCGAGGAGCTGCAGGACGAGCTGCTGCGGCTGCAGTCGCAGCTGGGCAAAACCATCGTGTTCGTCACCCACGACATCGACGAGGCCGTGCGGCTGGGCGACAAGATCGCGGTGCTGCGCGTCGGCGGCGTGCTCGCGCAGTACGGCACGCCGTCCGAAGTGCTGCGCCACCCCGTCGACGACTTCGTCGCGTCGTTCGTCGGCAAGGACCGCGGGTACCGCGGGCTCTCCTTCGTGTCCGCGAACGGCGTCGAAGTGTCTCCTGTGGACCTGCTCGAACTCGGCACGAAGGTGCCGGGGCCGACCGAGGGCTGGCAGCTCGTGGTGAACACTGAGAAGCAGCCCCGCGGCTGGCTCCCGCCCGAATCCACTGTGGACGGTGACCTGACCGAGGCCGACCTCGTGGCCGGCGGTTCCCTGTACGTGCAGGGCACCCCGATCCGCGGCGCGCTCGACGCCGCGCTCTCGTCGCCCGCCAGCCTCGGCGTGGTGGTGGACGACGGGCACCGCGTGGTCGGCACGGTCGTGGCGCGCCAGGTCCTGGATGTGATCGAGGCCACCCCGCAGGCGTCCTGATGGGCGGGTTCTTCGGCGAGCTCGGGCGGTACCTGGGCAGCGCGAACAACCGCGGCGAAATCCTGGGCGACCTCGGCGAGCACGTCTACCTCGCGCTGGTGCCGCTCGTGGTCGGGATCGTGCTGGCGATCCTGCTCGGCTGGTTCGGGCACCGCTGGCAGCCGGTGCGCAGTGTGCTGCTGGTGCTGTCGAACCTGCTGTACACGATCCCTTCGCTGGCGCTGTTCGTGGTGATCCCCGGCCTCATCGGAACGAAGATCCTCGACAGCGCCAACGTGATCGTCGCGCTGACGATCTACACCACCGCGCTGCTCGTGCGCCCGGTGCTCGACGCGCTCGACGCCGTGCCGCAGCACATCATCGCGGCCGCGACGGCGATCGGGTTCCGCGCTCCGCGGCGCTTCTTCGGGGTGGAGCTGCCGCTTTCCGTGCCGGTGCTCGCGGCGGGCGTGCGCGTGGCCTCGGTGAGCAACATCAGCCTCGTGAGCGTCGGCGCGCTGATCGGCACAGGCGGACTGGGCGTGTTGTTCACCGACGGGTTCCAGCGCGAGTACTTCTCGCCGATCGTCGTCGGGATCGTGCTGACGCTGGTGCTGGCATTGGTCGTCGACGGGGTGCTCGTGGTGCTGCGCAACGCTTTGACGCCATGGGAACGCGCCGGCCGGGCGCCCGTCGCCGCGGAGGTGGCCGCGTGATCGGCGACGTCTTCGGCTGGTTCTTCACCGCGGCCAACTGGCAAGGACCCGACGGCATCGGCACGCGGCTCGGCGAACACGTCGCGTATGTGGTGTTCGCGTTGCTCATCGCGGTCGTGATCGCATTCCCGCTCGGGCTGTGGGTCGGTCACACCGGCCGCGGCGCGGTGGTGCTCGTGGGCGCGGGCAACGCCATCCGCGCGCTGCCGACGCTGGGGCTCATCACGTTCCTGTTCCTGCTCTTCACCGAAAGCACCACGGCGACGATCATCGGGCTCGTGGTGCTGGCGATCCCGCCGGTGCTCGCCGGCACGTACGCGGGGTTGCAGGCGGCCGAGCACGACGTGGTCGACGCCGCCGAGGGCATCGGCATGACGGGCTGGCAGCGGCTGTGGCAGGTCGAGCTGCCGATCGCGCTGCCGCTGGTGCTGGGCGGGATCCGCAACGCCGTGCTGCAGCTGATCGCGACGGCCGCGGTCGCCGCGTACGTCGGACTCGGTGGCCTCGGACGGTTCCTGCTCGACGGATTGGCCATTCTGGACTACACGGAGGTCGTCGCGGGCGCGATCCTCACCGCGCTGCTGGCGATCGTGATCGACCTGGCGCTCGCCGCCGTGCAGCGGGCGCTCGTGCCGAAGGGCGTCCGGCTCGCGGCGCACGCGGCGACCGGCCGGGCCGCGGCCGCGGGAGGTGTGGCGTGAAGCGCTGGGCAGCGGTCGCGGCGGTGCTGGTGCTCGGCCTGGCCGGCTGCGGCAACCCCCTCGCGGGCGGCGGCGAGGGTGGCAGCACGGGTGACATCATCATCGGCGCGTCGGACGTCGGCGAAAGCCTGCTGCTGGCCCAGATCTACGCCGGCGCGCTCCGCAACGCGGGCGCGGACAACGTGACGGTGCGCCCGCCGGTCGGCAGCCGCGAGGTCGTGGTGAAGGCGCTGCAGGACAAGTCGCTGTCCGTCGTCCCCGACTACAGCGGCAACCTGCTGCGGTACTTCGACAAGAACACGCAGGCGACCACTTCGGACCAGGTCTACGCGCAGCTCGAGCAGAAGCTGCCGGCCGGGTTCGAGGTGCTCGACCAGGCGCCCGCGCAGGACAAGGACCTGCTGGTGGTGCGGCCGGAGCTCGCGGCGCAGGGCGTGCGGACGTTCTCGGACCTCGGGCGGCGCTGCGGCGAGCTGGTGATGGGCGGGCCGGGTCAGTGGAGCAGCCGCTGGAAGGACCGCATCAAGCAGCTCTACGGGTGCGAGTTCAAGGAGATCCGCACGACCGACACGGGCGGCCCGGTCACCGTCGCCGCGCTGAAGTCGGGTGAGGTGCAGGTGGCGGACCTGTTCAGCACTTCGTCGACGATCGCGGCCAACGGCTTCGTGCCGCTGGAGGACGACAAGAACATGTTCCCGGCGCAGAACATCGTGCCGCTCGTGGCCCGGGGGACGTTGTCACCGTCCGAAGTGGCCGCGGTGAACCGCGTGTCGGCGGCGCTGACGACGGATCAGCTGACCGAGCTCAACGTCGAGTTCACCGACGAGAAGCGCAACCCGCTCGACATCGCCGACGACTTCTTGGCGCGCAACGGGTTGAAGGCCGCGACGTAGTCAGTGGCGCTTGCCCCGGGCGAGGTTGTCGATCATCAACGTGAGTGTGAAGTCGAACCGGTCGTGGCCGGTGCCCGACGTCAGTTCGGCCGCGTGGCGCCGCGTGTTCGGGAAGCGGTCGGCGGGCAGCGCGCTGAAGCGCTCGATGAGGTCTTCGCGGCTGAGGACCCAGTCGTCGTGGTGTTTGTGCTGCTGGACCAGTGAGCGTTCCAGGGCGTAGGCGCTCACATACAGGGTGAGCGAGTCGAGTGCCCACGCGGCGGTCTGCGGTTCGACGCCCCCGGCGAGCAGGATCGCCAGGAGGCCTTCCCTGACCCGCAGGGTTTCGAGGTGCGTGGGAACCATGGCCAGCGCGGCGCGGGCGACGCCGGGGTAGGCCAGGAACTGGTCGCGGATCCGGCCGTAGACGGCGCGGAGCTGGTCCCGCCACGCGGCCGGGTCGGGTTCGGGCAGCTCGATCTCGGCGAAGAGCCGGCCGATGAGCAGGTCGTCGAGGTCGGTCTTGGTGAGGATGTGCGCGTACAGCGACGAAGGCGCGGTGCCGAGCAGGGCCGTGACCCGGCGGATCGTCAGCGCGTCGTAGCCCTCGGCGGCGATGACTTGCAGCGCGGCGTCGGTGATCCGGTCGGCGGTGATGGGCTGCTTGCGCGGCCGGGGCGGCGCCGAGTCGAGCTGGGCGTGGCGGGCCGCGCGGCGCTGCCGGGGGTCAGCTGGCATGCCGGTCACCCTACCTTGACACGAACTTAGTTCGTCGTTTAGAACTTTGTTCGTGACTACTGAACTTAGTTCGTTGCCGCGAATCGCGCCCCTGCCGCTCGGCCGGGCGTGGCTCGTCCTCGTGGTCGTGGTGCTCGCCGAGCTCATGGACCTGGTCGACACCAGCGTCGCGAACCTCGCCGGCCCCTCGATCCGCGCCGACCTCGGCGGCGGCCCGATGACGCTGCAGTGGGTCCTGTCCGCCTACACCGCGGCGTTCGCCCTTGGCCTGGTCACGTCCGGCCGGCTCGGCGACCTGCTGGGCCGCCGCCGGCTGTTCCTGCTCGGGATGGCCGGCTTCACGCTCGCGTCGCTGGCCTGCGGGCTCGCGCCCGGCGCCGGGTTCCTGATCGCCGCCCGCGTGGGCCAGGGCTTGTTCGGGTCGGTGCTGATCCCGCAGGGGATGGCGCTGGTGAAGGTCGTGTTCCCGCCGGAGCACCTGCGCAAAGCGCTGATGCCGATGGGCCCGGTGATGGGGCTCGCCACGGTGGCCGGCCCGATCCTCGCCGGCTGGCTGCTGCACCTCGACCTGTTCGGCAGCCAGTGGCGCGCCATCTTCCTGATCAACGTCCCGTTCGGCGTCCTCGCCGGCGTGCTCGGCTGGGGCGTGCTGCCGCGGCACAGCGGTGAGGACCGCGGCACCCGTCTGGACCTGCTGGGTGTCGGCCTGCTCACCGCCGGTTCGGCGCTGCTGATCGTGCCCCTCATCCAGGGCCGTGACCTGGGCTGGCCCGCCTGGACGTTCGTGCTGATCGCCGCCGCGGTGGTGGCCTTCGGGCTGTTCGGGTGGTCCGAACGTCGCAGCGGCCACCCGGTCATCACGCCGTCACTGTTCGGCAAGCGCGGGTTCGTCGTCGGGCTGCTGATCGTCGGCGGGTTCTACGCGTCGCTCAGCGCGTTCGTCCTGGTGCTGAACCTGCTGCTCCAGTCGGGCCTGGGCTGGACGCCGCTGCACGCGGGCTTCGCCCTGGTGCCGTGGGCCGTGGGCACCGCCGTCGCGACCCTGGCCTCCGGCGCCGTGCTCGCCGAGAAGCTCGGCCGCACCGGTCTGCACCTGGGCCTGGCCGTCACGGTGGTGGGTTTGCTCGCCCTGTGGTGGTCCACCGCGCACTGGGGCGACGCCCTCACGGCCGCGAACCTGGCCCCGGCCCTGTTCGTCACCGGCGCCGGCTCGGGCCTCCTGTTCATCCCCCTCTTCGACTTCATCCTCGGCGACGCCACCCCCGCCGAGGCCGGCCCGGGCGCCGGCGTGCTCAACGCCGCCCAGCAGTTCGCCGGCGCCCTCGGCGTCGCCGCCCTCGGCACGGTGTTCTTCGCCCGCGCCGGAGAGTCGGTGTTCACCGCTGCCGAGCTGGTGTTCGGGCTCTGCGCCGGAGTGTGCGTCCTGGCGCTGGCGTTGGTCGGGCTGCTGCCGAAGCACGCGGCCCGCTAGCTGTTGGGCCTTGGGACGTTGTTGACGCGGGTGATGGGTGGCCGTCCGTTGAGGGCGGTGTGGGCTCGGTGGTGGTTGTAGTGGTGCAGGAATCCCGGTGGTGCTTGGGCGCGGTGGTGTGAGTTGGTGAAGACCCGGGCGGAGGAATCCGGCGCAGGTGGTGGCGGTTTGGTCGGAGTGGATTTCGGCGTAGGCGATGCGGGTGTGGTCGTCGATGGCGCAGTGGACGTAGTCGTAGCCGACCCGGGGGTGCGTTGCGTGCGGCTGCGTGCTGGGTGCTGTCGCGTCCGTGTGCTCGCCAGCCGACCCCTTCGCACAGCCGGCCCAGTTTCTTGACATCGATGTGCAGCAGTTCGCCGGGCCGGTCGCGTTCGTAGCGGCGGATCGGTTGTCCCGTGGGGCGGTCCAGCGAGGCCAGTTTCGGCATGTCGTGGCGGGTCAGGACCCGGTGCACGGTCGAGGCGTGCAGACCGAGGATGCCGGCGATGCCGGCGGGTCCCGGGCGCCGGGTCTGGCACAGGTCGATGATGTGCTGCTCGATCGCTCAGCGGAACTCGTGCACGACCTCGATCTCGCCCATGAGGTGGCGGTTGAACTCGTCGAGCTCCTCGGCGGGTACCCACAGCTCGAGGATCGTCTCGCCGCCCGCCTGCTGCACCGGGTAGCGCTTCAGGAATTCGGTCTCGACCTCGAAGCGCGTGACGAACCCGGCGCCGTCGTGGCGGACGTTCCAGTCGCGGGCGATGCGAATGGCGTAGTCCTCGTTCAGCACCGGGTAGAAGATCGGCTGCTCGGGCAGCCGCGGCGGCCACGCGCGCCAGTTCAGCTGCCGCACGAGCTCCAGCTCCACCGGGCCCGTCGGGCGCCACAGGGTGGTCATCGGGGTTCCTTCAGAGTCGGTCGAAGGCCGGGGCGTAGCGGAACGCGCCGCGGTTTTCCGGGGTGTACGCGGCGAGCGTGCGGGCCTGGAAGTGCGGCGCCCAGCCGGCCACGGGCGGGGTGATGCCGAGCTCTTCGGCCAGGACGAAGCCGAAACGGGTGTAGTACGCAGGGTTGCCGAGGAGGACGAGGACGCCGTAGCCGAGGGCGTTGGCCGCGCCGATCGTCGCGTGCACGAGGGCGGAGCCGATGCCTTCGCGCTGGTTCGAGGGCAGCACGCCGAGCGGCCCGAAGCCCAGTGCGGACTTCGGATCGTCGCCGAGCGTGGCCGGGCTGGAGCACGCGTGGCCCCCGACCGCACCGTCCACTGTGGCGACCAGCGACAGCGCCGGGAGGAGGTCGCCGTCCGTGCGCAGGCCGTCGACGAGCACGGCCTCGGGCACCACGTCCAGCCCGTCCTGAGCGAACGCGGCGGTGTGGACCGCGCGGATGGCGGGCTCGTCACGAGGGGTGGCCTGGCGGATCAGCATGCTTGAAATTGTCTCCGGGCGCGCGCCCGCGCGTAAAACCGTTTTCCGACGTGCCCATGTGCTTTTGTGCCTGCTCCGAACAGCGGAACGCCGTTGAAAATCCGCCGCGAGGACCGTGCTTCCTGCGACCGGGGCCGCGCACCTAGCCTCGGGCCAACAGGTGTTCGCGCTGGTCGAGGAGGGACGAACTGTGCGGAAATCCCGGGGAACGTTGAGCAGAAGCCTGGCGGTGCTGGGGAGTGTGGCTTCGATCGCGACCCTCACCGTGTTCGGGGGCGGGGTGGCGCTCGCCCAGGAAGGCCCGATCGTCGGCGCGGGCAGCGCTGGCGCGGTGAAGGACAGCTACCTCGTGGTGCTCAAGGACGGCACCTCCGTGGAGGCGGCCGCGAAGAACGTGACCGGCCGCCACGGTGGTTCGATCAACCGGACGTTCTCGACGGCGTTGCACGGCTACAGCGGCACGATGTCCGAGACGGAGGCCAAGCGCACCGCTGCCGACCCCGCTGTGTCCTTTGTGGAGCAGAACCGCGTCCTCCACGCCTCGCAGGACCAGTCGGACCCGCCCTCGTGGGGCCTGGACCGGGAAGACCAGCGTGACCTGCCGCTCGACAAGAAGTACGACTACAGCACGACGGCGGCCAACGTACACGCGTATGTGATCGACACCGGGATCAACCTCACCCACTCCGAATTCGACGGCCGCGCCGTCTCCGGTCACGACTTCGTGGACAACGACGACGACGCCACCGACTGCTACGGCCACGGCACGCACGTGGCCGGCACGATCGGCGGCAAAACCTTCGGCGTGGCCAAGGAAGTCTCGCTGACGGCCGTCCGCGTGCTCGACTGCACCGGCAGCGGGACGACCGACCAGGTCGTCGCCGGCATCGACTGGGTCACCGAGAACGCCGTGAAACCGGCCGTGGCGAACATGAGCCTCGGCGGCGCCGTGTCCGATGTGGTGGACCAGGCCGTGCAACGGTCGATCGCGGCCGGCGTCACGTACGGCATCGCAGGTGGCAACTCCTCCGGCGCCAGCGCGTGTGACGCTTCGCCCGCGCGCGTGCCCGAAGCGATCACCGTCGGCGCCACCACGAACACGGACGCCCGGTCCGCCTTTTCCAACATCGGTACTTGTCTCGACATCTTCGCGCCGGGCACCGACATCACGTCCGCGTGGATCGGCAGTGACACCGCGACGAACACGATCAGCGGCACGTCGATGGCGACCCCGCACGTGGTCGGCGCCGCGGCGCTGTACCTGGCCGACCACCCGTCGGCCACGCCCGAGGAGGTTCGCGACGCACTGGTGAACGCGGGCACGAAGGACAAGGTCACCGACGCGGGCACGGGCTCACCGAACGTCCTGGTCTACTCCGGCTCCGACGGTTCGTCCGGGCCGCCGTCGGCCGGCTGCACGGCCACGGACGACAGCGACGTCGCCATCCCGGACTCCGGTCGCGCGGTGAAGAGCTCGGTGACGCTGTCGGACTGCGCGCGCTCCGCCTCGGCGAAGGCGACGGTCGACGTGCACATCGTGCACACCTACGTCGGTGACCTGGCCATCGACCTGGTGGCACCCGACGGCGACAGGTACCGGCTGAAGAACCCCGGCGACGACGCGACCCACGACGTCAACGCCACCTACACCGTGGACACCTCCGAGCAGGACGCCGACGGCACGTGGCAGCTGCGGGTGCGCGACACCGGCCGCGATGACACCGGCTGGATCGACAGCTGGACCCTGACGGTCTGACCACCCGAGCGCCCGCTCGCCGTTCCGCAGCTGGGTGGCCGACGGGGCCGCGAGCCGGGTGAAACGGCGGAGGCCGCCACGGGACGAACCCGTGGCGGCCTCCGCCGGATCAGACCTCGATCACTCGAACGCCTTGGCGATCAACGCCTTCTGCTCGACCTCGTGGACCTTCGACGAACCGGCCGACGGGGCGGCCATCGGGCGGCGGGAAGCGACCTGCAGGCCCGCGAAGACCTCCGGGAACTTCCGCGGGAGGTTGAGCCCGAAGAACGGCCAGGCACCCTGGTTCTCCGGCTCCTCCTGCACCCACGTGATCGCCTTCGCGTTGCTGTACCGCTCGATCGCGGCGAGCAGCTTCCGCTTCGGCAGCGGGTAGTACTGCTCGACGCGCACGATCGCGACGTCGTTGGCCTCGCGCTTGGCCCGCTCCGCGACGAGCTCCCAGTAGAGCTTGCCCGACGTCAGCAGCACCTTGCGGACCCCTTCCGGGTTCGGCGTGGTGTCGTCGATGACGGACATGAAGCGGCTCTGGCCGGTGAAGTCCTCGACCTTCGAGACCGCGGCCTTGTTGCGCAGCATCGACTTCGGCGTGAAGACCACCAGCGGCCGCTGGATGCCGTCGAGGGCGTGGCGGCGCAGCAGGTGGAAGTAGTTCGCCGGGGTCGACGGCACGGAGACGGTCATCGAGCCCTCAGCGCACAGCGAGAGGAAGCGCTCGATGCGGCCCGACGTGTGGTCCGGGCCCTGGCCCTCGTGACCGTGCGGCAGCAGCAGCACCACGTCGGAGCGCTGGCCCCACTTGGCCTCGCCCGAGGAGATGTACTCGTCGATCACGCTCTGCGCGCCGTTGACGAAGTCACCGAACTGCGCTTCCCACAGCACCAGCGACTCGGAGTTGGCCACCGAGTAGCCGTACTCGAAGCCGACGGCCGCGTACTCCGACAGCGCCGAGTCGTAGATCATCACGCGGCCCTGGCCGTCGGCCAGGTTCTGCAGCGGCGAGTACTCCTGGCCGGTCTTGCGGTCGATGAACACCGAGTGCCGCTGGGTGAACGTGCCGCGGCGGGAGTCCTGGCCGGACAGCCGCACCAGGCGGCCCTCCATGGCCAGCGACCCGAACGCGAGCAGCTCGCCGAACGCCCAGTCGATGTCGCCTTCGCGGGACATCTTGTGGCGGCGCTCCATCACCGGCTTGACGCGCGGGTGCGGGGTGAAGCCCTCGGGGACGTCGACGAACGCGTCGCCGATCCGCTCCACCACGTCCTGGCCGACGGCGGTGGTGACCTTCGCCGGCACCTGCTGCTCCTCCTCCACCGAGGGGCTCGCCTTCGCCGGGTGCTTCTCGAGCTCGCGGACCTCGTTGAACACGTGCTCCAGCTGGCTGGAGAAGTCGCGCAGCGCGGCCTCGGCCTCGTCGACGGAGATGTCCCCGCGGCCGATCAGCGACTCGGTGTAGATCTTCCGGACCGAGCGTTTCGTGTCGATGATGTCGTACATCGCCGGCTGCGTCATCGAGGGGTCGTCGCCCTCGTTGTGGCCGCGGCGGCGGTAGCAGATCAGGTCGATCACGACGTCCTTGTGGAACGCCTGGCGGTATTCCACGGCCAGCTTGGCGACCCAGTGGGCGGCCTCGGGGTCGTCGCCGTTCACGTGGAAGATCGGCGAGCCGATCATCTTCGCGACGTCGGTGGCGTACTGCGACGAGCGGGAGTGCTCGGGCGCGGTGGTGAAGCCGACCTGGTTGTTGACGATCACGTGCACGGTGCCGCCGGTGCGGTAACCGCGCAGCAGCGCCAGGTTCAGCGTTTCGGCCACGACACCCTGGCCGGCGAAGGCCGCGTCGCCGTGCATCAGCACGGGCAGCACCGAGTAGCCGCCGGTGGCGCTGTCGCCCTTGTCGAGGATGTCCTGCTTGGCGCGGACGATGCCCTCGAGCACCGGGTCGACGGTCTCCAGGTGCGACGGGTTCGCGGTCAGCGACACCTTCGTCTCGCCGTCGCCGAACATGCGGAAGTACTTGCCCTCGGCGCCGAGGTGGTACTTCACGTCACCGGAACCGTGGGCCTGGCCCGGGTCGAGGTTGCCCTCGAACTCCTGGAAGATCTGGCTGATCGGCTTGCCGACGATGTTGGCCAGCACGTTCAGGCGGCCGCGGTGCGGCATGCCGATGACGACCTCGTCGAGCTCGTGCTCGGCCGCCTTGTCGAGGAGGGTGTCGAGCAGCGGGATCGCCGTCTCGCCGCCCTCCAGCGAGAAGCGCTTCTGGCCGACGTACTTGGTCTGCAGGAAGGTCTCGAACGCCTCGGCGGCGTTGAGCTTCGACAGCACGTACTTCTGGACGGTGGCGTCCGGCTTCTCGTGCGGGATCTCCACGCGCTCCTGGATCCAGCGCCGCTCCTCGGGGTCGAGGATGTGCGTGTACTCGATGCCGACGGTGCGGCAGTACGAGTTGCGCAGCACGCCCAGGATGTCGCGCAGCTTCATGCGCTCCTGGCCGGAGAAACCGCCGACCGGGAACTCGCGGTCGAGGTCCCACAGGGTGAGGCCGTGGGACAGCACGTCGAGGTCGGCGTGGCTGCGCTGGCGGTAGTTCAGCGGGTCGGTGTCGGCCATCAGGTGGCCGCGCATCCGGAACGCGTCGATCAGCTCGATCACGCGGGCGGTCTTGTCGACCGGGCCCTCGGGGATGTCGTTGACCCAGCGGATCGGCTCGTACGGCAGGCGCAGGCTGGTGAAGACGTCGTCGTAGAAGCCGTCTTCGCCGAGCAGCAGTTCGTGGATGCGCTTGAGGAATTCACCGGACTCCGCACCCTGGATGATGCGGTGGTCGTAGGTGGAGGTCAGCGTCATGATCTTGCTGACGGCCAGGTCGACCAGCGTCTTCTCGCTCGTGCCCTCGAACGAGGCCGGGTACTGCATCGCGCCGACGCCGATGATCGCGCCCTGGCCGGCCTGCAGGCGCGGCACCGAGTGGTTGGTGCCGATGCCGCCCGGGTTGGTCAGCGAGATCGTGGTGCCGGAGAAGTCGTCCGCGGTGAGCTTGTTGTTGCGGGCCTTCTTGATGATCTCCTCGTACGCCTGCCAGAACTGCAGGAACGACATGTCCTCGACGCCCTTGACCGAGGCCACGACGAGGGTGCGCGAGCCGTCCTTGCCCTTCATGTCGATGGCGAGGCCGAAGTTCACGTGCTCCGGCGTGACCGCGAACGGCTTCCCGTCGATCAGCTGGTAGTGCCGGTTCATGTTCGGGAAGTCCTTCAGCGCCCGCACCATGGCGTAGCCGATGAGGTGCGTGAAGGAGATCTTGCCGCCGCGCGTGCGCTTGAGGTGGTTGTTGATGACGATGCGGTTGTCCGCCATCAGCTTGGCCGGGACGGCGCGGACGCTGGTCGCGGTGGGCACGGACAGCGAGGCGTCCATGTTCTTCGCGATCGCCGCGGCGGCGCCCCGCAGCTGCTTGGTCTCCGGCTCTTCCTTCGCGGCCGGCTCCTTCGCGGCGGCCGCGGGGGCCGGCTTCGCGGGGGCGCTCTTCGGCGCGCTGGTCTTCGCCGGGGCGGCCGCGGGCTTCGCGGGCTGGGCCGCGGGCTTGGCGGGCGTGGTGGTGGGCTGGGCGGGCGCAGCGCTCTGAGCCGGCTCTGCGACGTGGCCGTTGCCGGTCGTCGCGGCCGGGGTGGCGGCGCTGTCGGCCTTCGCCGGTGCCGCCTGCGTCGGCTTGAAGTCCGCGAAGAAGTCGTGCCACGCGGCATCGACTGAGGAGGGGTCCGCAAGGAACTGGTCGTACATTTCCTCGACCAGCCACTCGTTGGGGCCGAACTGTGACGCAGGGCTGCTGCTGGACACGGCTTGGGCTCGCCTCTATCCGTCTCGATCTTGTCTGTGCTAATGCGCCTACCAGGCTAACCCCCTCCGTGACGGCCGTGTGATGGAACTGCCCCGTGTGAGGCCTGGCGCACTAGGGGATCGGTCACTGACTCGATCAAGTGTCCCGAGGAGCGGACGTCGACGACCGGACACGCCCATTTCGGGCAACGTTGGCGAGCCCTTTTCCGCGTTGCCCGATCACGTTCACGCCGGCCGAGTGCACTGGTCAGAGGATGCGGCCCACGTCGGCTGTGCGCCGCAACGGCTCTCCGAGGTGGTGCGACGCGATGTGGCTGGTCGAGTGCCCGTCGTTCTGGGACCAGGGGCTCATCCGCCCCCTCGTGGTCTCCAGCGGCAAGGTCGTCCTCATGTGCGACTCGTGCGGTGTGGTCTGGCACACGCCCGCCGACATCGACGAGTTCGAGCACGTGGAGCCCTGCGAGCCCGACTGGTCGATCGACCAGCACGACCACGTCCGCCCCGGCACGTTCCGCTGGGCCTCGGCCGCCGACGTGACGTCGGCGGGCTGGGGCGAGCTGAAGTGGCGCGAACTGCCCTAGCCGTCCTGCCGGCTCGCACCGACGGCTTCCGCGAGATCCGCGGGTAGCGGGTACGGCTGTTCGTCGGGCAGGAGCGCCTCGGCCTCGGTCACGCGCCCGGCGGCCAGGTGCTCACGGATCTCCAGCATGACCGGCGTGACGTCGGTGATTCCGGTGATCCACTCGTCCACGTACCGGTCGACGGCCTCACCGCTCAGCCCGAGCTGGATCGACCGGTGCGCCAGCGGCCGGTGGCGCACGTCGCGCTCCGGATCCCACTGGATTCGGACGGGGCTGGCCCGCGCCGCTTCCCGCCAGGCGTCGCGGTCGGCGTGCACGCGCCGGTCGAAGTGGCTGAATGCCGCGTGGCCCAGGACCAGGCGAAGCCCTCGCGGGTGAGGTCCACCGCCAGCACCCGCTCCTGGCCCGCTTGGTGGCCCACCCGCAGCGGTAGCCCATCCACCGGAACGACGGCTTGATCCACGTCATCCGCTCCCGCTTGAAGGGCGCCACGAACGTGCCCGCGGTCAGCGCCGGTTCCGCGATCGCCGGTGAGTACGCCTGGTAGACCCGGATGGTTCGCTCGTCGTGCCGGGCGCGGATCTGGCGGAACGGGACTCCGTCGGGCATGGCGCCGATTCTCGCGGCGCGACGTGGCCGTGGCGACCGGGTTTTCAGCCCAGGGACCACAGCCGGGCGTAGTGGCCGCCGGCGGACAGGAGGTCCGCGTGGGTGCCCTGTTCGATGATGCGGCCGTGGTCGAGGACGATGATGCGGTCGGCCTTCGCGGCGGTGGCCAGGCGGTGCGCGACGACGAACGTGGTGCGCCGGCGGGAGAGGTTTTCGGTCGCGCGCAGCACGGTGGCCTCGGTGGACGGGTCGAGCGCGGCCGTGGCTTCGTCGAGCAGCAGCACGTCCGGGTCGACGAGTTCGGCGCGCGCGAGCGCGACGAGCTGGCGCTGCCCCGCGGACAGGGACCGCCCGCGTTCGCCGACGGGCTGGAGGAAGCCGGACGGCAGGGCGGCGACGCCGTCGAGAGCGCCGACCGCGCGCACGGCGGCCTCGACCTCCGCGTCGGACGCCGAGGGGCGGCCGTAGCGGACGTTGTCGGCGACCGTGCCCGAGAACAGGTGGGCCTCCTGCGGGACGACGCCCATGCGGGCGCGCAGGCCGGGCAGGTCGTACTCGCGCACGTCGACGCCGTCGATCAGCACGGCGCCGCCCGTGGCGTCGTAGTAGCGCGCCACCAGCTTCACCGCCGTGGACTTGCCCGCGCCGGTCGCGCCGACCAGTGCGACCGTCTCCCCGGGCGCCACGTCGAGCGCCAGCTTCTCCAGCGCCGGCTGCTCCGCGCCCGCGTACGAGAAGTCGACGTCCTTGAACGTCACCTCGCCGCTGAGGTGCTCCGGCAGCGCGACGGGGTGCTCGGCGGGCGGCACCGACGTCGGCGTGCGCAGCAGGTCGCCGATGCGGCTCAGGCCGACGCGCGCCTGCTGGTAACCGTCGAACACCGACGACAGCTGCTGGATCGGGGAGAAGAACTGCTGCAGGTACAACAGGAACCCGAGCAGCACGCCGGCCTCCAGCGTCCCCGCGGCCACGCGGTTCGCGCCGACCACGAGCACCGTCGTGGTCGCCAGGTCGGACAGCAGTGCGACCAGCGGGAAGTACGTCGCGATGTAGCGCTGCGCCCGCAGCCGCGAGCGCCGGTAGTCGTCGCTGCGGGACGCGAACGCCGCCGCCGACCGCTCCTCGCGCGTGTACGCCTGGGCCACGCGCAGGCCGCTCACGTTCTCCTGCATGTCGGCGTTGACCACGCTGACCTTCTCGCGCGCCTCGGTGTACGCGCGTGACGCGACGCGCCGGAACACCAGCGTCGCCACCAGCAGCACCGGCAGCATCGCGAGCGCGTAGAGCGCCAGCGACGCGTCGGTGACGAGCAGCGCGACGGTGATGCCCACGAGCGTCAGCGCGCTCACCACAGCGGTCGCCAGCCCGGTCTGCAGGAACGTCGACAACGCGTCGACGTCGGTGGTCATCCGGGTCATGATCTTCCCGGACAGCTCGCGCTCGTAGTAGTCGAGCCCGAGTCGCTGCAGGTGCGCGTAGCTGCGCACGCGCAGCGAGTACAGCACCGTCTCGCCGACGCGCGCCGTCAGCCGCGTCTGGCCGCGCACCACGAGCCAGTCGGCGGCGACCACGAGGGCGCCGATCGCCGACATCGCCCACACGACGCTCTCGACCCCCGGCTGCACGCCGTGGTCCACACCCCGCTGGTACAGCGCGGGCAACGCCAGTGATGCCAGCGCGTCGGCCGCCACCAGTGCGATCACGGCGATCAACGGCCAGCGCACCGGCCGCAGCAGCCGCGAGAGCCGGAAGCCCGGGTCCGGTGCCGTGATGTCCACTTCGGGCAGCCGCGGCCGGTCGTCGGCCGGGGGCAGTTTCCGCACGCCCTCCAGGAGTTCGGGCGTCGGTGGCACGTCGGCGCCGGCTCCGGCGAACCCGGATCCGCCACCGCGCTCGCCGCCGCGGGCGAGCGCGGCCTCGGCCAGCGCGTCGACCTCGTCGCGGTCGTCGTCGCGCGGCCACAGCACCGCCGTGACACCCGTGGCGTCGGGCTCGAGGTGATCGCAGTGGTGCGGCTTCTCGACGTCGTCGCCCGGCCCCGCCACGAGCTCGCGGAACAGCGGACAGCGCGCGGCCAGCTCCTCCTCCGTGCCGACGTCGACGACCTTGCCCTGGTCGAGCACGGCGATCCGGTCGGCCAGCTGCAGCGTGGAGCGGCGGTGCGCGATGAGCAGCGTGGTGCGCGTGGCCGTGACCGAGCGCAGCGTGTCGTGGATCGCGGCCTCGGTGACGGTGTCGATCGCCGACGTCGCGTCGTCCAGGATCAGCACGCGCGGGTCGGTCATCAGCGCCCGCGCGAGGCCCAGGCGCTGCCTTTGCCCGCCTGACAGCGTCAGCCCGCGCTCGCCGACCTCCGTGTCGTAGCCGTGGGGCAGCGCGCGGATGAACTCGTCGGCCTCGGCCGCGCGCGCCGCCGCGTACACCTCTTCGTCGCTCGCGTCGGGCCGGCCGTACGCGATGTTGTCGCGCACCGACGCCGAGAACAGGAACGCTTCCTCGAACACCACGCCGATCGCCTGACGCAGCTGCTTGAGCGGCACGTCGCGCACGTCGACGCCGCCCACGCGCACCGCGCCCGCGTGCACGTCGTAGAACCGCGGCAGCAGCAGCGAGATCGTGGACTTGCCCGAGCCCGCGGTGCCCACCAGCGCGAGTGTTTCGCCCGGCCGCGCGGTGACCGACAGCCCGTCGAGCACCGGTTCGCTGCGCGTGTAGCCGAACCGCACGTCTTCGAGTTCGACGCTCAGCGGGCCCTCGGGCAGCGGCCGCGCGTCGGGGCTGTCCACGACCTCCGGCTGCGCGTCGATGAGCTCGTAGACGCGCTCGGCGCCCGCGCGGGTGAGCTGTGCCTGCACCACGAGCCCCGACAGCAGCCGGGCGGGCCCGATCAGCGTGGCGAGGTACGTGGCGAAGGCGAGGAAGGTGCCGAGGCTGATCTGGCCGTTCAGCGCGAAGATGCCGCCGATCGCGAGCACCGCCACCTGGCCCGCCGCGGGCAGCGCCGACGTGGTGGCCGTGGGGAGCGCCGACAGCTTGGCCGCGCGCAGGCGCTCGGCGAACAGGCGCCTCGCCGTGCGCTCCAGCCGCGACACCTCACGCGTCTCCTGGCCGAAGCCCTTCACCACGCGCACGCCGGTGACGGTCTCCTCCACGTGCTGCGCGACGTCGGCCGCCCGCTGCTGCGCCGACCACGTGGCCGGGAACAGCCGTTTGCGGCTCAGCGCCACCACGATCCCGACGGCCGGCGCCACCACCAGCGCGATCAGCGTGAGCAGCGGCGACATCCACAGCATCGCCCCCAGCGCGAGGCCCGCGAAGATCACCGAGCCCGCCGACAGCGGTACCTGCATCAGCAGGCCCGTGACCAGTTGCAGGTCGGAGATCGCGCGCGAGACCACCTGGCCGGTGCGCAGCGCGTCCTGCTTGCCGCCGTCGAGCCGCGAGACCGCGCCGAACACGCGGTTGCGCAGGTCGTGCTGCACGTCGAGCGCGAGCCGGCCGCCGACGTACCGGCGCAGGAACGCCGACCCGAACGCCACCACCTGCAGCGTGACCAGTGCCGCCGCGATGCCGCCGAGCTGCGAAGTGTGTCCCGCCACGGCGTCGTCGACGGCCGAGCGCACCAGCAGGGGGCTCGCCGCCTGCACGCCCACGGACAGGATCGCCGCGGCCATGGCCAGCACGACGACCCCGCGGTGCTCCCAGCACGCCGCCGAGAGGCGGCGCACCCAGCCGGCGTTCGGGGCCGGCGTCTCAGCCGCCGGGCGGTCTTGACGCGCACGCGTCGCACTGATGGTCACGGTTTCAATCTAGGCACGCACACCGACTTTTTATTCCGCTCCACGACCCCAACCCCCTCTTCCCCTCTCCACCCCACGCCCACCACCACCAACAATCCGTTGCCCCACAACAACTTCCCGCCCACCTGACCCCACCCCCTCATCGCGCCAGGCGAACACCCACCCCACGACCGCCCGCACCACCCCTTACCGCCCCGCCCGCACCTCGGCGCCCCCCCCCAACGCTCGGCCCGCCTGGCACAAAGCCCCTTGCCCCGGGGAGCACTCACCCGCCAACACTGGCCGCCCCACCAGCCCCGACCCACTCCCCGCGCAACCCCCCACCCCCGCTTCGGCCACCGCTGGCACCCAGGGCAACCCACTCACCTGCAAACTCACCCCCGCCGACCCGGCCACCATCACCCACACGACCCACTCACCTGGGAACCCACGCGGGCTGGGTTGGCCGCCGATCGCACCCACGCAACTCATTCACCTG
>NZ_JBITBT010000006.1:64867-160544 GCF_044452505.1 Amycolatopsis sp. NPDC051903
GGGCTGGGTTGGCCGCCGATCGCACCCACGCAACCCATTCACCTGGGCTGGGTTGGCCGCCGATCGCACCCACGCAACCCATTCACCTGGGCTGGGTTGGCCGCCGATCGCACCCACGCAACCCATTCACCTGGGCTGGGGTTGGCCACCGATCGCACCAGTCCAACCCACTCACCTGCAAACTCACCCGGGCTGGGTTGGCCACCGATCGCACCGCGGGGTCCGGGGGCTCGGCCCCCGGGCAACACATCGCCCCTTCCGAGGGAGCACGAAGTGCGAACAGGAAGGCCAGAAGGGGCGACCCGCTCAACCAGCCTGGGGGTCACTGGGAGCGGGTCGCCGACTCCAAGCTTAGGTAATAACTCGGGAGTTCGCTCCCCGGGGTGTTCAACTGACCTCGATTACTTCTTCACCGGGTGAGCCCGCAACCGGTGAAGAAGCACGTTCAGATTCGTGAAACCCCTCGTCAAGCCGAGTGCGTCCGCTCGGTGGGTGCCGTTGAGCGGGATGGCGGACGTGACGAAGGTCGCTCTCGTCGATCGGGTTCGTTCGGCCGTTCGGCCCCAACTCTTGCTGGCGTCCGGCCAAGAGGGCGGGCTGCGCGACGGGCCCGGAAACACGAAGGGCCTCCGCGTGGTCGCGGAGGCCCCTCGGTTCGCCGGGTGGTTCAGGAGGTCACGCCAGTGCGGTCGCGAGCGGCGTGTGCGGCAGGCCGTGCGCCACGGCGACCGGCTCGTTGGTCAGGGCGCCGTTGTGGGTGTTGAGGCCCTTGGCGAGCGACGCGTCGGCGTTGAGGGCCGCGTGCCAGCCGCGCTCGGCGAGCTGGACGGCGTAGGGCAGCGTCACGTTGGTGAGGCCGTACGTCGAGGTCCGGGGTACCGCGCCGGGCATGTTCGCGACGCAGTAGAAGACCGATTCGTGCACGCGGTAGGTCGGGTCGTCGTGCGTGGTCGGGCGTGAGTCGGCGAAGCAGCCGCCCTGGTCGATGGCGATGTCGACGAGCACGGAGCCCGGCTTCATGCGCGAGACGAGGTCGTTGGAGACGAGCTTGGGGGCTTTCGCGCCGGGCACCAGCACCGCGCCGATCACGAGGTCGGCCTGCAGCACCGACTCCTCGACCGACAGGCGGTTGGAGGTGACCGTGCGGATGCGGCCGCCGAAGTCGTTGTCGATCTGGCGCAGGCGGTCGACGTTGGTGTCCAGGATCTCGACGTCCGAGCCGAGGCCCAGGGCCACGCGGGCCGCGTTGAGGCCCGCGACGCCGCCGCCGATCACCACGACCCGCGCCGGGTGCACGCCGGGGATGCCGCCGGGCAGCACGCCGCGGCCGCCGCTGGGCTTCATCAGCGAGTACGCGCCCACCTGCGGCGCCAGCCGGCCCGCCACCTCGGACATCGGCGCCAGCAGGGGCAGCGCGCCGGTGGCGGTCTGCACCGTCTCGTACGCGATCGCCGTGGTGCCCGCCGCCAGCAGGGCGTCGGTCAGCGGCCGGTCGGCCGCGATGTGCAGGTAGGTGAACAGCACCAGGTCCTTGCGCAGGCGCGGGTACTCCGCGGCGATGGGCTCCTTCACCTTGAGCACGAGCTCGCCCTCAGCCCACGTCTCGTCGGCGGTGGCGAGGATCTTCGCGCCGGCGGCCACGTACTCCTCGTCGGCGATCGACGAGCCGACACCGGCACCGGTCTCGACGAACACGTCGTGACCGCGCCCCACCAGCTCGTGCACACCGGCCGGGGTCAGCGCGACCCGGTACTCGTGCTTCTTGATCTCCCGGGGAACGGCGATACGCACGGCGGCCTCCTGGCGGCGGTTCGGTTCGAGGTGCTGCCACTCACGGTGATGCACCCGGACAGCGGTGTCATCATGCTCCCAGCACATTCTTTCGACCTTTTCATGGTGCCACGGGAACAAACCGGTTGACCTCGACCGCGCTCGAGGTTGTTGGCTGTCGCCTTCGGTCGTCGAGGAAGGGTGCTCATGCGCGCGGTGTGGTTGAGGGAGTTCGGCGGACCCGAGGTGCTCGTGGCGGGGGAGGCGCCCGATCCGGTGCCGGGACCGGGACAAGTGCTGGTCGAGGTGGCGTTCGTGAACGTGACGTTCGTGGAGACGCAGTTCCGCGCGTCCGGGACCGGTCCGTTCGCGGGCGCGCTGCCGATGATCCCGGGCAACGGTGTCGGTGGCGTGATCAGCAAGGTCGGGGAGGGGGTGGACCTGGCGCTCGTGGGCCGGCGCGTCGTGACGTCCACGGGCGGCAGCGGCGGTTACGCCCAGCGAGCGGTGGTCGACGCGTCGCTCGTCTTCGGCGTGCCCGACGCGTTGAGCCTCGACGCGGCGGTCGCCCTGCTCGCCGACGGCCGGACGGCGACCGGGCTCGTCCGCGCGGTCGCGGTGGCGCTGGGGGAGCGCGTGCTCGTCGAGGCGGCGGCCGGGGGTGTCGGCAGCTTGCTGGTGCAGCTCGCGAAGGCCGCGGGCGCGGAGGTCGTCGCGGCGGCCGGCAGCGCGGAGAAGCTCGAGCGCGCTCGAGAGCTGGGGGCGGCGGTGGCGGTCGACTACACCACGCCCGGCTGGGCCGACCGGGTCGGTCCCGTGGACGTGGTCTTCGACGGCGTCGGCGGTGCGATCGGCACCACGGCCTTCTCGTTGCTCCGCCCCGGCGGCCGCATGGCCGTCTACGGGCTGTCGAGCGGCACGTGGGCCGAAGTGTCCGAAGAGGACGCTCGCGAGCGCGGCGTGACGCTCGTCCGCTCGATCGGCGACGCGGCCGCGCTGCGGGAGTACACGGAGTCGGCGCTCACCGCGGCGTCGATCGGCAAGCTGACGCCCGTGATCGGCCAGCGCTTCCCGCTCGAAGCCGCCGCCGACGCGCACGCGGCGATCGAGGCGCGCGGCACCTTCGGCAAGACGTTGCTCGTCGCGTGAGCGGCTTCGACGTCGACGAGTTCCTCGCGCAGCCGTTGACCGCGCGGGTCGCCACGAGCGGTCCCACCGTGCGCCCCACCTGGTACCTGTGGGAGGAGCGCGCGTTCTGGATCCTCAGCGGACCGTGGTCGCGCCTGCCCGATCACGTCCGGTCGTCGCCGGGCCTCGCGCTCACCGTCGACGTGTGCGACGTGGCCACGGGCCTCGTGCGCGCGGTGACCGCGACCGGCCGTGGTGACGTGCTGCCGTTCGACGTGCCGCGCGGGCGGCGCAAGCTGACGCGGTACCTCGGTCCGGACGAGGAGCGGTGGGACCCGCGGTTCCGCGCTTACCTCCACGATCCGGTCCGCGGCACCGTCTGGATCCGCCTGAAGCCCGGGAAGCTGCGCACCCAGGACCTCTCCTACGAGGTCAGCTCCACCGAAGCGCCACCAGCTGGGTGAGCAGGGCCAGCCGGACGTCGGGGTCGTCGAGGTCGAGCGGGACGAGCTCCAGGAGCCGTTTCATGCGGTACCGCAGGGTGTTCGGGTGGATGCGCAGCTCGCTCGCGGCGGCGCGCGGGTCGCCGGGGTGGCGCAGCCACTCGTAGAGCGTGTCGACGTAGCCGGCCTTCGTGGTGTCGTCGTGCGCGCGCAGGACTCCGAGCGGACCGAGTTCCGCGACGCGCGCGGCGACGGCGCCGGTGGCCGCGCGGTGGAGCACGAGCGAAGTCCACGCGTCCTCGTACGCGACGACGCGGCCGGGCACCAGTCCGGCGCGCAGCAAGCCGAGCGCTTCGTCGGCCTGGGCCCGCGACGTGGCGAGCGCGGCGATCGGCACGGGCGCCCCCGCGGCGGCGCGGGGCGCCCCACCGCGGCGGGACGCGGGCTGGGCCGCGAGCGCGTCCCGGAGTTCGGCCCAGGAGGGACCGTCGGGGACGACCGCGTAGAGCACCCCGCCGAGTTCGGTGGCGACCGGGCGACGGCCGATGCCCTGCGAGATGCGTTCGAGCAGCGCGAGCCGCAGCCCCTCGGCGTCGCGGCCGTCGCCACCGGTCACCTCGATCACGACGACGCGGTGGGGTTCGTCGGACAGGTCCAGCTCGGCCACCACGCGCCGCGGGCCGGCGTGGCCTTCGAGCACGGCGCGCAGCAGTTCCGCGGATGCGCGCCGCTGCGCGTCCGTGTGGGCGCGGCGGCGCATCAGGTGCAACGCGACCACGGGGGCGGCGTCGGCGAACGCGGCGGCGCGCTCCTCCGAGACCGGTCCCGCCACCACCGCCCACATCGAGCCCAGCAGCTCGCCGCCCATCCGGATCGGCACGATCAGGCGCGGCAGCGTGCCGTCGCGCTGGGCCGGCACGAAGATCGTCTGCCGGCCGCGGGACAGCTCGCGGAACACGCCGCGGGAGCGGAAGCGCGCGAGCACGTCGTCGGGGATCCGGCGGCCCATGATCGTGGCGACGCGCGCGGGGTCGGTGAGGTCCTGGCGCGCGGAGTACGCGAGCACGCGCGAGTTCGTGTCCTCGATCGTCACCGGCGCGTCCACGACGGACGCCACCGCGTCGGCGAGCCGGAACAGGTCACCCGAACCCGGGTCGCCACCGTCGTCGGGGGAGTCCGACTCGTCGTCGAGCGCGTCGAGCACCGTCCGCAGGAGCCACACGAGCTGCGCCCACGACGTGGCCGAGTGCACCTGGATCAACGCGATCCCGGCCGTTTTCGCGGCGCGTTTCACCGCCGGTTTGGCCGCCAGCGGCGGTTTCAGCAGTACGGCGGCCGCGCCCTGGTCCGCGCTCACGCGCACGAGCTCGGCCGCGCCGGTCGCGTCCGCGGTGGCCACACCCAGTACGAGGTCGCCGGCCGCGACGCCCGCCGGCACCCCGGGTTCGGCGATCACCACGTCGCCCGCGGCCGGGCAGTCGTCGGGCAGCTGGAGCGCGTGGAGCAACGTCGGCCCCACTCGGTCGACCACACTGCGCACCGAGACCACGGGTACATCCTCGCCGAGGCGCGACGGGACCGCTCGGTGCGGGTGGTTTCCCGCGACCCCGCGGCGGCCCGACGCCCTGGTGAAGATCTCCCGGGCGCCCGCGGCCGGGAGATCTTCACCGACTCCGCGGCCAGCCGGTTCCCGCCGCGGCGCGCCGGCACCCGAGCCGCAGTGTCCGCAGTGGACGGTCACCGGAACGGTGGTACCGGCCACCTTTTCGAGTGATCGGGTTTCACGGTACGTTGGTCGGGAACTCCCAGCCCTTGGGAACCCTTGGGTGGTCCGTTCAGGGGAGCTAGCTTCGTCCGCGGAGCCGATCCCTTTGAGCCGCAAGGAGAACCTGATGCCGGAAGACATCTCGGGCTGGTCCTTCGAGACCAAGCAGATCCACGCCGGTGCGGCACCGGACCCCGCGACGGGTGCCCGCGCGACGCCGATCTACCAGACCACGTCGTACGTCTTCCGCGACACGCAGCATGGTGCAGACCTCTTCAGCCTCGCCGAGCCCGGCAACATCTACACGCGCATCATGAACCCGACGCAGGACGTGCTGGAGCAGCGCCTGGCCGCGCTCGAAGGCGGCGTCGCGGCGCTCGCGTTCGCCTCCGGCTCGGCTGCCACCACCGCGGCGATCCTCACGATCGCCGGCGCGGGTGACCACTTCGTCTCCAGCCCGTCGCTCTACGGTGGTACGTACAACCTGTTCCACTACACGCTGCCGAAGCTGGGCATCGAGGTCACGTTCGTCGACGACCAGGACGACCCGGAGCAGTGGCGCGCCGCCGTGCGGCCCGACACCAAGCTGTTCTTCGCCGAGACGCTGGCCAACCCGGGCAGCAACGTCCTCGACATCCGCACGGTCG
Source organism: Amycolatopsis sp. NPDC051903 (assembly GCF_044452505.1). NCBI lineage: Bacteria > Bacillati > Actinomycetota > Actinomycetes > Pseudonocardiales > Pseudonocardiaceae > Amycolatopsis > Amycolatopsis sp. NPDC051903. The sequence goes on from NZ_JBITBT010000006.1 coordinate 70,621, forward strand.
CGAACGTCGCGCACGAAGCCGGCGTGCCGCTGATCGTCGACAACACCGTGCCCACGCCGTACCTGGTCCGCCCGATCGAGCACGGCGCCGACGTCGTCGTGCACTCGGCGACGAAGTACCTCGGCGGCCACGGCACGACCGTCGCCGGGGTGCTCGTGGACGGCGGCACGTTCGACTTCGGCAAGGACCCGGAGCGGTTCCCCGGCTTTTCCGAGCCGGACCCGAGCTACCACGGCCTGAAGTACTGGGAAGCCCTCGGCCCGGGCGCGTACGCGGCGAAGGCGCGCGTGCAGATCCTGCGCGACACCGGTGCGGCGATCTCGCCGCTCAACAGCTTCCTGATCCTGCAGGGCATCGAGACGCTGTCGCTGCGCCTCGAGCGCCACGTCGCCAACGCGCAGGCGCTCGCGGAGTGGCTCGAGCAGCGCGACGAGGTCGAGAAGGTCTACTACGCCGGCCTGCCGTCGAGCCCGTTCCACGCCAACGCGCAGAAGTACCTGCCGCGCGGCGCGGGCGCGGTGCTCTCGTTCGACCTGCGCGGCGGTGTCGAGGCCGGCCGCAAGTTCGTGGACGGCACCGAATTGCACAGCCAGCTGGTGAACATCGGCGACGTGCGCAGCCTGATCGTGCACCCGGCGTCGACCACCCACAGCCAGCTCTCACCGGAGGAGCAGCGCGCCAGCGGCGTCACGCCGGGCCTCGTGCGGCTCGCCGTGGGGCTCGAGGGCATCGAAGACCTCAAGGCCGACCTGGAGGCGGGTTTCCGCGCCGCCAAGGCGGACCTGTGACGGGTTCCGGTGCGCATCTCCCGCCCGCCACCGGCGCGTGGCGGGCGGGAGACCCACCCGGCGGACGGCGGTGGTTCACCGGCCCCGGCGCGCTCGCGCTGGAGGCCGGTGGCTCGCTGCCGTCCTACACCCTCGCGTACGAGACGTGGGGGCAGCTGAACTCCGACGGCTCCAACGCGGTCCTCGTCGAACACGCGCTGACCGGCGACAGCCACGTCGCGGGCGAAGCCGGGCCCGGTCACCCCAGCGCGGGCTGGTGGGACGGGCTCGTCGGGCCCGGCAAGGCGTTCGACACGGACTCGATGTTCGTCGTGGTCCCCAACGTCCTCGGCGGGTGCCAGGGCTCCACGGGCCCGTCGTCACCTGACCCCGGCGGACGGCCGTGGGGCAGCCGGTTCCCGGTCGTGACCGTGCGGGACCAGGTGACGACCGAGGCCGCGCTCGCCGACGCCCTGGGCATCGACCGCTGGGCCGCCGTGGCCGGCGGTTCCATGGGCGGCATGCGGGCCCTCGAATGGGCGGTCTCGCTGCCCGACCGGGTGGCTTCCGTCCTCGTGCTGGCCTCGACCGCCCGTGCGTCGGCCGAGCAGATCGCCTGGGCCGCGCCGCAGTTGCACGCCATCCGGGCTGACCCGGGCTGGCACGGCGGTGACTACCACTCCCTCGGGCCCGGGGAAGGTCCGCACCGCGGACTGGGGGTGGCGCGGCGGATCGCGCACGTGACTTACCGCAGTGAACCCGAGCTGTCCCAACGGTTCGGGCGGTCGTACCAGGGCGCCGAGGACCCGTTGCGCGGCGGGCGCTTCGCCGTGGAGTCCTATTTGGACCACCACGCGGACAAGCTGGTGCACCGCTTCGACGCGGGGTCGTACGTGGTGCTCACGGAGTCGATGAACACCCACGACGTCGGCCGCGACCGAGGTGGCGTCGCCGCGGCTCTCGGGCGGGTTCGCGCGCGCACGGTGGTCGCCGGCGTCGACAGCGACCGGCTGTACCCGGTGTACCAGTCGCGGGAGATCGCCGCCGGCGTCGGCGGCGAAACGGCGGTCGTCTCGTCGCCGTACGGCCACGATTCGTTCTTGATCGAGACGGAACAGATCGCCGCCTTGGTGAAATCGCTCCTCGGTTAGCCCGTGACGAACGAAAAGGGCGCCGCGGACAAACCGGGACGCCCCTTCCGGGTCAGGAAATTCAGCCGATCGCGGCAGTCAGCGGCGTGTAGTAGCCGCCCCGCTGACCGGCGGCCGTCGGGTGGTAGGACTCGTCCACCGGCCACGTGAGGCTGTGCAGGTAGTCGCTCGCGGACGAGCAGATGTTGTGGCCCACGAAGGCCGAGCGGACGTCCACGAAGGTCGCGCCGGCGGCCGACGCGCGCGAAGCGATCACGGAAGCCAGCGTGTCCGCGCCCGAGTTGATCGCCGAACGCTTCGTGTCGCTGAGGCCGACGTTGCACGAACCCGGCACCGTGTAGAAGCGCGGGTACGACAGCACGACGAGGTGCGCGTTCGGGGCCTTCGTCTTCACCGCGCGGTACACGTTGTCGAGCAGGCTCGGCAGGGTGTTCTGCACGTACGACTTCGCCGTGTTCACCCGGTCCACGCACGTCTGGTCGCTGTTGAGCGTGCAGGTCGTGATCACGTCGGTGAAGCCGGCGTCGTTGCCGCCCACGGTGAGCGTCACCAGCGTGGCGCTCGACGGCATCGAGTTGATCTGGGTCAGCACGTCACCGGTCTTCGCGCCGGAGCACGCGAGGAAGGTGAACGAGGTGCCGGAGTGGGCGTTGGCCCAGAGCTGACCGTAGGCGTTGGCGCTGCGTTTGCAGGCGCCCGAACTGCCGTAGCTCCCGGCGCCCACCCCGGAGGAGTAGGAATCGCCGAGTGCGGTGTAGCTGGTGGCAGCGCTGGCGGTGCCCGCCAGGCCGAGTGAAGCGAGTAGAGCGACCCCCAGGGCCGCGCACATCCGGAGGATCGATCGAGAGGGTTGACGGCTCATAAAGTCACTCCTGTCGTGACGGCTCGACGAGAAGAACAAATACCAGGTGGAATCCCCACGGGACACCCCAGAAATCGCAGGTGACCCCACTTGGCTCAGGCAGGAAGTAGGACGGAAGTTAGCGCTCGCTAACCGGCGGCCCTACTATGAGCGGATGCCGGCGAACCCCACCCCACTCGTGAACGGCGAGAAGGCGAACAGGCGTGAACAGATCATGGCTGCTGCCGCCGAGCTGTTCGCCCACCACGGCTTCCACGGTGTCGGCATCGACGACATCGGCGCGGCGGTCGGCATCTCCGGCCCAGCGCTCTACCGCCACTTCCGCAGCAAGGACGCCATCCTCGGCGAGATGCTGAACTCGATCAGCCACTACCTGCTCGAAGGCGGCACCGCACGCGCCGAGACCGGCGGTACCCCGCCGGAGCTGCTCGAAGCGCTCGTGCGGTTCCACGTCGGCTTCGCGCTCGATCACCCGGCGCTGATCACCGTGCAGGAGCGCAACCTCGCGAACCTCACCGACAGTGACCGCAAGCAGGTGCGCGCGCTCCAGCGCCAATACGTCGAGGTGTGGGTGCGCGCGATCCGCACCGCGATCCCGGGCCTCGGGGAACGCGAGGCCCGCTCGGCGGCACACGCCGTGTTCGGCTTGATCAACTCGACGCCGTACAACCGCCATCTCGGTGACGCCGAGCTGTCCGATCTGCTCTGCCGGCTCGCTCTCGGCGCACTTTCCGCGGCGGGCTGATCCCCCGGATTCGGGGTATCCCCACGGAAGCCGGTGCTGGTGTTTGATGGGCACGTGACCCCGGACCGGAGCGAGGACGAGCAGCGGCTCGTGGAGAAGGCGCAACGCGCGCTCGTCGCCATCAGCCTCGGCGAGGACGCCGAGGCGCTCGAACAACTCACGCCCTCGTCCGAAGAGCCGCAGCAGCGCTCCGACGAGACGAAGGCGCTGATGCTCCTGCTCTTCGGCGAGTGCAGTGCGATGGTGTCCACGCTCGGTGACGGCGGCACGGCGCCCGTCAAGGTCCAGGTCTTCGACGAAGACGGCGAAGAGGTCTCCATCGACCAGGCCGACCCGCCCGTGCGCACCGCCGTGCGCACGCTGCTGGCCGAAGTCCACGGCAACACCGCAGCCGCGCAGGAACAGGTCGAGATCGCGCTGGCGAGCGCCGCGCCCGACGAGGTCGACAGCCTCGTGCTGCAGGCCCTGCGCTGGACGATCCGGCTGTCGGTCGAGTGCCTCGACCGCGATCTTCCCGTGGCGGACTGGATCTCCGACGCCGTCACCGGCTGAGGCCTGGCAGGAAAACGTCTCACGTCCCGAGCGTTCGCCGGGGTTCGCGGGGTGCGCTGAAGGCCACATCACCCCTCGTCGAACCCGGCTGGACACTCCCGTTAGTGGTCGCTAACATCCGAAGTGGAGTTAACGACCGCTAACGTCTCGACGAGGAGCCATGGACACGCCGGTACTGAGCAGCTCCGCGGATCCGCGGAGCGAAACGTTCACCCGCAGCGTCACTTCTCACCACGAGCTCGTCGAGGACCTGCGCAAGCGCCTCGGCACCGCCCGCCTCGGCGGGCCCGAGAAGTCCCGCACCCGGCACGTGGAACGCGGCAAGCTGCTGCCGCGCGACCGCGTCGACACGCTGCTCGACCCGGGGTCGCCGTTCCTCGAGCTCTCGCCGCTGGCCGCCAACGGCCTCTACGACGACGAAGCGCCGAGCGCCGGGATCATCGCCGGTGTCGGGCGCGTGTCGGGCCGCGAATGCGTGGTCGTCGCGAACGACGCCACGGTCAAGGGCGGCACGTACTACCCGATGACGGTCAAGAAGCACCTGCGCGCCCAGGAAGTGGCGCTGCACAACAACCTGCCGTGCATCTACCTCGTCGACTCCGGTGGCGCGTTCCTCCCGCACCAGGACGACGTGTTCCCCGACCGCGAGCACTTCGGGCGCATCTTCTACAACCAGGCCACGATGTCCGCGCGCGGCATCCCGCAGATCGCCGCCGTGCTCGGCTCGTGCACCGCGGGCGGCGCGTACGTGCCGGCCATGAGCGACGAAGCGGTCATCGTGCGCAACCAGGGCACGATCTTCCTCGGCGGCCCGCCGCTCGTGAAGGCCGCGACCGGTGAGGTCGTCACGGCCGAGGAGCTGGGCGGCGGCGACGTGCACGCGCGCCAGTCGGGCGTCACCGACCACCTCGCCGACGACGACGCCCACGCGCTGCGCATCGTCCGCGACATCGTTTCGACGCTCGGCCCGCGCACGCCACGCCCGTGGGACGTCGTGCCCGTCGAGGAGCCGGTCGTCGAGCCGCGGGAGCTCTACGGGGTGGTGCCGACGGATTCGCGCACGCCCTACGACGTGCGCGAGGTGATCGCCCGCGTGGTCGACGGCAGCAAGTTCGCCGAGTTCAAGAAGGAGTACGGCAGCACGCTCGTCACCGGCTTCGCGCGCATCCACGGCCACCCGGTGGGCATCATCGCCAACAACGGCGTGCTGTTCGCCGAGTCGGCCATGAAGGGCGCGCACTTCATCGAGCTGTGCGATCGCCGCTCGATCCCGCTGGTGTTCCTGCAGAACATCACCGGCTTCATGGTCGGCAAGGCGTACGAGGCCGGCGGCATCGCCAAGCACGGGGCGAAGATGGTCACGGCCGTCGCGTGCGCCCGGGTGCCGAAGTTCACCGTGATCATCGGCGGCTCGTTCGGCGCCGGGAACTACTCGATGTGCGGGCGGGCGTACTCGCCGCGGTTCCTGTGGATGTGGCCCAACGCGCGGATTTCCGTGATGGGCGGCGAGCAGGCCGCGTCGGTGCTGTCGACCGTGCGCCGCGACGCGATCGAGGCCCGCGGCGGCGAGTGGTCGGCCGAGGACGAAGAGGCGTTCAAGGATCCGATCCGCGAACAGTACGAGCACCAGGGCAGCCCGTACTACTCCACCGCGCGGCTGTGGGACGACGGCGTGATCGACCCGGCGGACACCCGCACGGTGCTCGGGCTCGCGCTGTCGGCGGCGGCCAACGCACCCCTGCCCGAGGTCAACTACGGCGTCTTCCGGATGTGATGAGCGTGTTCCTGTTCGACACGGTCCTGGTGGCCAATCGCGGCGAGATCGCGGTCCGCGTGATCCGGTCGCTGCGCGAGCTGGGCATCCGCTCGGTCGCGGTGTACAGCGACGCGGACGCCGATGCACGCCACGTGCGCGAAGCCGACACCGCGGTGCGCCTCGGTCCGGCCGAGGCGGCGAAGAGCTACCTGTCCATCCCGGCGATCCTCGCCGCCGCGCGCGAAACGGGCGCGCAGGCCGTGCACCCGGGTTACGGCTTCCTCGCGGAGAACGCGGCGTTCGCGCGGGCGTGCGAGGAGGCCGGGCTGGTGTTCATCGGCCCGCCCGTGACGGCCATCGAGAAGATGGGCGACAAGATCCGCGCCAAGGCCACGGTTTCCGAGGCCGGGGTGCCGGTGGTGCCGGGCGCGTCCGATGTGGACATTCCTGAAGGCGGGTTCGCCGAGGCGGCCGCGCGCGTGGGGTATCCGTTGCTGCTGAAGCCGTCCGCCGGTGGCGGCGGCAAGGGCATGCGGCTCGTGCACGCCGAGGACGAGCTGGCGCCGGCGATCGAATCCGCGCGGCGCGAGGCGAAGAGCTCGTTCGGCGACGACACGCTGCTGCTGGAGCGGTTCGTGACCACGCCGCGGCACATCGAGATCCAGGTGCTCGCCGACGCGCACGGTACCGTGCTGCACCTCGGCGAACGCGAGTGCAGCCTGCAGCGGCGGCACCAGAAGATCGTCGAAGAGGCGCCGTCGGTGCTGCTCGACGAGGCCACGCGGCAGAAGATGGGTTCCGCGGCGGCCGAAGCGGCGCGGTCGGTGGGCTACGTCGGCGCGGGCACCGTGGAGTTCATCATGTCCGCGCACGACCCGGACGAGTTCTTCTTCATGGAGATGAACACCCGCCTGCAGGTCGAGCACCCCGTCACGGAGATGGTGACCGGGCTGGACCTCGTGGCGTGGCAGGTGCGCATCGCCGCCGGCGAGCCGTTGTCGCTGACGCAGGAGGAGGTGCGGCTCGACGGGCACGCCATCGAGGCCCGCGTCTACGCCGAGGACCCGGCGCGCGGGTTCATCCCGACCGGCGGCACGGTGCTCGCCGTGCACGAGCCGTCGGGCGACGGCGTGCGCGTGGACTCGTGGATGACCGAGGGCGCGGTCGTCGGTTCGAACTACGACCCGATGCTGGCCAAGGTGATCGCCTACGGCCCGGACCGCGAGTCGGCGCTGCGCAAGCTCGACCGCGCGCTGGGTGACACGGCGTTGCTGGGGCTGGGCACGAACGTCGCGTTCCTGCGCAGCCTGCTCGCCGACGAGGACGTGCGCGCGGGCCGGCTCGACACGGAGCTCGTGGACCGGCGCCTGGCCGACCTCGTGTCGGCCGAGGTGCCCGCCGGGTTCTTCGTGGCCGCGGCGCTGGACCGGCTGGTTTCGCTGCAGCCGACGGGGTCCGTTGTGGATCCGTGGGACGTGCCGAGCGGCTGGCGCGTCGGCGGCGGGGGCGGGGTGACGTTCCGGCTGCGCGCCGGCGAGGTGCTGGCGAAGGTGCGGGTTTCCGGCACCCCGGCCGACGCCGCGGTGCAGGTGGACGACGCCGAGCCCGTGCGAGCGTCGGTGAGCCGCCGTGGCGACGTGCTGGAAGTGCGGCGGGCCGGCGGGCTCGAGCGGTACCGGCGGGCGGACGGTCCTGATCGGACGGTGTGGCTCGCGCGGGACGGGTACGGCTTCGCGTTCGCGGACCAGGAAGTCGTGCTCTCGCACCGTGGTGAGGTGGCGGGTGCGGGGCCGGTGAAGAGCCCGATGCCGGGCACGGTGCTCGTGGTGAAGGTCGCCGAGGGCGACGTGGTCGCGGCCGGCACGCCGTTGCTGGTCGTGGAGGCGATGAAGATGGAACACACCGTTACCGCGCCGATCGACGGCGTGGTGAGTGAGCTCGCGGTGCGGGCCGGGCAGCAGGTGGCGCTCGACGAAACGCTGGCCGTGGTGAGCCCGGAGGAGGAGGACCGATGATCGACTTCCGCTTGGACGAAGAGTACGAGGCTCTCCGCAAGACGGTTGAGGACTTCGCGCACAACGAGGTCGCGCCCGTGATCGGCCCGCTGTACGAGAAGGAGCAGTTCCCGTACGCGCTCGTGGCCAAGATGGGCGACATGGGCCTGTTCGGCCTGCCGTTCTCCGAGGAGTTCGGCGGCATGGGCGGCGACTACTTCGCGCTGTGCCTGGCGCTGGAGGAGCTGGCGCGCGTCGACTCGTCGGTCGCGATCACGCTCGAGGCCGGCGTTTCGCTCGGCGCGATGCCGATCTACCGCTTCGGCACCCAGGAGCAGAAGGAGAAGTGGCTGCCGGCCCTGTGCTCCGGCGAGGCCCTCGGCGGGTTCGGCCTCACGGAACCGGGCGGCGGCTCGGACGCGGGCGCCACTCGCACCCGCGCCAAGCTCGACGGCGACGAGTGGGTGATCAACGGCAGCAAGGCGTTCATCACCAACTCCGGCACGGACATCACCCGGCTGGTGACGGTCACGGCCGTCACCGACGTGATGGAGAACGGCCGCAAGGAGATCTCGGCGATCATCGTGCCCTCGGGCACCCCGGGCTTCGCCGTGGCGCCCAAGTACTCCAAGGTCGGCTGGAACTGCTCGGACACGCACGAACTCTCGTTCGCCGACGTCCGCGTGCCGGCGGCCAACCTGGTCGGCACGCGCGGCCGCGGCTACGCCCAGTTCCTGTCCATCTTGGACGAAGGCCGCGTCGCGATCGCCTCCCTGAGCGTCGGCCTGGCCCAGGGTTGCGTCGACGAGTGCCTCAAGTACGCCAAGGACCGCGTCGCCTTCGGCCACCGCATCGGTGAGTACCAGGCGATCCAGTTCAAGATCGCGGACATGGAGGTCCGCACCCACACCGCGCGGCTCGCCTATTACCAGGCCGCTTCGAAGATGCTGCGCGGCGAGCCGTTCAAGAAGGAAGCCTCGATCGCGAAGCTCGTCGCGTCCAACGCCGCGATGGACAACGCGCGTGACGCGACGCAGATCTTCGGCGGGTACGGGTTCATGAACGAGTTCCCGGTCAGCCGGTTCTACCGGGACGCCAAGATCCTGGAGATCGGCGAGGGGACGAGCGAGGTGCAGCGGATGCTGATCGCGCGGCACCTGGGGATCGCGAGCTAGCCACCGGCTCACCGCATGATCGCCGCAGCGAGCGACGCGGGATCCGACACCATCGCGAAGTGCTGCTGCCCCTCCAGCACCTGCACTTCGGCGCCCACCCGGGCGGCGTACCGACGGACCCCCGCCGCCATCGGGGGTGCGCTCGCGCCGCCGAGCAGAACACCGCGCGCGCCGACCGGCGACGGCAACCCCTCCTCGACGATCGCCGCGTCGTCGGGGGACCGTGTGTGCGAGGCGCAGTTCCTCCTGCCACTGCGGCGAATCGCGCGGCGCACGCGTTCAACCGCCGCTGGAAGATCGTGGCCGTCCACTGTGGATACGGCGGCGAGTCCCTTCTGGACACCTACTCGCGCGAGCCCGTGGCTCCGGTGCCGGGCTGGCTCGCGACCCACGTCGTCGACGAACCGACGGCCGCGGACCTGAACCTGGCCGAGGGCTGGCTCCTGGTGCGGCCGGACGGTTACCTCGCCGCCCGCGGCACGGGTGCGGTGCCCGTCCCGGCGGGCTACTGCGGCGGATAGAAATACCGGTATAGTTATCCGCATGGTGGAGCTGAAGACGCCGGCGGAGATCGTGGCGATGCGGGAGGCGGGCCGGGTGGTGGCCCGAGCGCTCGCGGCCGTGCGGGAAGCCGCGGGCACCGGCGTTTCCCTACTCGAGCTGGACGCCGTCGCGGCGCAGGTGATGGCGGAGGCCGGCGCGAAGCCGTCGTTCCTCGGGTACCACCCGCGCTGGGCGCCGACGCCGTACCCGGGCGTGATCTGCGCGAGCGTGAACGACGCGATCGTCCACGGCATCCCCGGCCGCTACCGGCTGCGCGACGGCGACCTGCTGAGCATCGATTGCGGTGCCGCCGTCGACGGCTGGCACGGCGACGCGGCCGTCAGTTTCGTCGTCGGCGGGGCCGACCCGGCCGACCTCGCGCTGATCGCCGCGACGGAAGAAGCGCTCGCCGCCGGCATCGCGGCCGCCCAGCCCGGCGCGAAGATGGGCGACATCTCCGCCGCGATCGGCGCGGTCGGCCGCGCTTCGGGCTACGGCGTGACCGAAGGCCACGGCGGCCACGGCATCGGCCACGCGATGCACGAAGACCCGCCGGTGCCCAACGACGGCCGCCCGGGCCGCGGCCTGCGCCTGCGGCCGGGCCTGGTCCTCGCGATCGAGCCGATGTTCACGCGCGGTGGACTCGACCACTACCGGCACGACCCCGACGGCTGGACCGTGCGCACCACCGACGGCACCCGCGCGTCGCACTCGGAGCACACCGTCGCCATCACCGAAGCCGGCCCAGTGGTGCTGACGCTGCCGTAGCGGTAGAACGTCGGCATGGCCCTCTTCGTCATCCGGCCCGGGCGCAAGGACGACGTGGCGACGCTGCTGCGCTTCTTCGACGAAGCCGTCGAGTGGCTGGTGGCGCGCGGCAGCGCCGGCCAGTGGGGTGACCAGCCGTGGAGCAGCATCCCGCACCGGGCGTCGCGCGTGGCCGACATGACGGACGAGCCCGGCTTGCGCATCGCGGAGGTCGACGGGGAACCGGCCGGGGCGCTGATCGTCAGCGAGAAGTGCCCGGACCACGTGCCGCCGGCCGGCGAGCCGGAGCTGTACATCGGGCTGCTCATCACGTCGCGGCGCTTCGCCGGCCACCGCGTGGGCGCGCAGCTGATCGAGTACACGCTGGCCGAGGCGAAACGCCGCGGGATCGGGCTCGTGCGCGTCGACTGCTGGGCCGGCGGCGACGGCGAACTCCAGCGCTACTACCAGGGGCAGGGGTTCCGCCCGACCGTGCGCTTCGACGTGGGCGGCTGGATCGGTCAGGTCTTCGAACAGCGCCCCTGATCGGGGCAGCCGACTGGCGCGAGCGGCCCGGGCGGGGCACCATATTGACACAACGCCAACAGTGTCCCGTCGACGCAGGAGGAGGCCGTCATGGCCAAGCAGCCCCGAACGCTGTCCGGCAAGGTCATCGTCATCACCGGCGGCGCGCAGGGCATCGGCGCGGCGACGGCCACGGCGCTCAAACGCCTCGGCGCGCGGGTGGTGCTCGGCGACCTCGACCACGTCCGCGCGGAGAAAACTGCTGGTGAGCTTGGCCCGGAGGCCGTCGCGCTGCCGCTCGACGTGACCGACACGCGCGCGTTCACCGAATTCCTCGACGAGGTCGAACGCCGCGTCGGGCCCATCGACGTGCTGATCAACAACGCCGGCATCATGCCGCTCGCCCCGCTCGACGAAGAGGACGACGCGGCCACGCGGCGCATGCTGGAGATCAACCTGCACGCCGTCATCCACGGCACGCGCGAGGCCGTGAAGCGGATGAAGCCGCGGGGGACCGGGCACATCGTGAACGTCGCGTCGATGGCGGGCAAGTCCGGGTTCCCGGGTGCGGCCACGTATTGCGCGACCAAGCACGCGGTCGTCGGGCTGTCGGAGGCCGTGCACCTCGAGCTGCGGGGCACGGGGGTGTCCGTGTCGTGCGTGATGCCGGCGGTGGTGCGCACGGAGCTGGCGTCGGGGCTCGGTGAAGCGAAGTTCATCAAGTCCGTGGCGCCGGAAGATGTGGCCGCGGCCATCGCGGATGCCCTGAAATACCCGAAGTTCGACGTGTTCGTGCCGAAATCGCTGGATTTCACGGGCCGGATCACGCGGCTGTTCCCGCGCGCGTTTGGCGAGTGGTTCGTTCGCTCGCTCGGCGGCGACCAGCTGCTGGCGTCGGCCGCGCACTCGCCGGCGCGGGCCGAGTACGAGTCCCGCGCAGCTCAGAGCGCACCCGCGGCCGACGCGGGGCAGTAGTCGTCCCGGTCAGCGGCACCGTCCGAAATGGACGTGCTTGCGGGGTGCTTGCAAGTGTGGCGGTGTTGAAGCCGCTTGCGCGCGCGGGCAAGATTGCCACCCTGAGGGTCTATCTCCGGGAGGCGGGACATGGTTTCACCCACGGCACGGCTGGCTGCCGCGGCGTCGAACGTCGTGGGGAAGGTGTTCCACGGCGGCGTCGCCGATCTGCGCCCGATGCCCCGCGTCCTCATCGACCAGGGGCCGAACCGCTCGCTGTACCGCATGACCCACAGCGGCGCGCCGGTGTCCGGGCCGCCGATCCTGCTGGTGCCGCCGCTGGCCGCGCCCGCGCTGTGCTTCGACCTGCGCCGCGGCTGCAGCCTCATCGAGCACCTCGTGGACGCCGGGCGCAACACCTACCTCGTGGACTACGGCAACGTCGCGTTCTCCGACCGGCGCCTCGGCATCGAGCACTGGATCGACGAGGTGCTGCCGCGCGCGATCCGGAAGGTGAGCGAGGACGCCGGCGGCGCGGGTGTGCACCTCGTGTCGTGGTCGCTGGGCGGGATCTTCTCGCTGCTGGTGAACGCCGACCAGCCCGACCTGCCGGTCGAGTCCATCACGGCCATCGGGTCGCCGGTGGACTTCACGGCGATCCCGATCGTCGCGCCGTTCCGCCCGCTCGTCGACCTCACCGGCGGCCACCTGCTCACGCCGGTCTACCGCGCGTTCGGCGGCGCACCGTCCTATTTGGTCAGCCGCGTGTTCCGCGCGACGGGCATCAGCAAGGAGATCACGAAACCCATCGCGATCCTCTCGCACCTCGACGACCGCGACTACCTCGCCCAGATCGAGGCCGTCGACCACTTCATGGACAACATGTACGCCTATCCCGGCCGCACGTTCGGGCAGCTCTACCACCGGCTCTTCCGCACCAACGACCTCGCCGAGGGTACCGTCGACCTCGGTGGCCGCAAGATCAGCCTGGCCGACGTGAAGGCGCCGGTGCTGGTCGTCGCGGGGGAGAACGACACGATCGCGCCGCAGCCATCGGTGGAACGCGTGGTGCGCCTGCTGGAAAACGCGCCGGAAGTGCGCTTCCGCACCGCGCCCGGCGGACACCTCGGCGTGCTGACCGGCCGCCGCGCCCGCGGCACGACGTGGAAGTACCTGGACGAGTTCCTCGACGAGCGAGCGTGAAAACTCTCCCATGGTAGTCGAACGGTCACTAATAGTATTCACCTGAATGCATCTTGAAAGGCTCTCGATCATCGACAGAGACTTGAAACTCTGCATATCGAGGGGTTGGCTGCATGGTTTCGCATATCGCAATGACGAGAGCGCGGTTGTATGTCCTTATCGATGCATTCGAGGCGGACATGCGTCAAATTCTGGACAGCTACATACTTGATCACTTAGAGGAAGAAGAAGCTGTCGGCAATAGTTTTGATCGAGCCAGTCAAAGGCGAGCCGATGATCCGCTAGGTGATAATACCAGCATTACCGCCTTCTTGGATCTTCAAGAATGCTATGATATTTTGAATAAGAATCGCGATAGTCTCCCCGCGGATGTCGGGAGAGAGCTGAAAGATAATACGATCGCCGTCAATTCAATGGTCCCCGTTCGAAACAGGGTAATGCATGGAAGGCCGCTCGTCGTTGGGGATCCAGAGACGGCCTTGTCTGCCTGTCGTGCGTTTGTTACCCGTTACTGGTCTCGAGTAAAGGAAGTAATTCGGCAGCTCGAGGTCGATTCAGCATGGCAACCTGTAATAAAAGAGCAGGATCGAACAGCCGATCGCGTTCTGCACAATCTCCCACTTCCTGAGTATGATGAGACCGGCCTGATTGGCCGAAGTGATCTGTCGAAAGATGTAAAGCGGCGTTTGATGCGACGGCGCGAACCCATCGTAACGCTAGTCGGCGAAGGTGGAATCGGGAAGACCGCACTGGCTCTCGACGTGGCGTATCAGTTGGTGGAGGATCCAGAATGCCCTTACGAGTGTATACTGTGGGTTTCGCTCAAAACTGAGAGGCTGACGGCTTCAGGTGTTGTGAGCATTGCTGGAGCAGTTCGTGATCTCACCGGAGCTGCGGGTCTCCTAGGGGGTGCGTTAGATTCCAGCTTCACGGGTGGTGTGAAAGAATTAGCGGAGGCAATTGAAGGAATTCCAACTCTTTTGATAGTTGACAACCTAGAGACGGTCACGGGAGATGAGGTCAGCACGCTTTACGATAGTCTGCCTGACTCAGTCAATTTTTTGTTTACTAGCAGAGTGGGGATAGGGCAGCTTGAGAGGCGAGTTACTGTTGGGCCTCTAGCTGGCAAGGATGCCAATTTCCTGTTCCGGAACTTCGCTAAGGCGCGCGGGGTTCAGCGACTAGCGCGGTCTCAAGAGCGTACAATTTCTGACACCGTAAAACGCCTTCGCAGTAGTCCGCTAGCTATCCGTTGGTACATTATGGCTGTAGAGGCAGGCCAGCAGCCGAATCTCGCACTAGCTGATCAGTCGGTTCTACTCGACTTTTGTATTCGATCAGTGTACGATAAGATGTCGCAGGAAGCGCGTCAAATTTTAGCCATGCTGTACGCTCTAGATCGGGTAGTTTTATTTGATGAGCTTGCAATATTGGCAGATACGCCAGTTGATTCGTTGAGGGGGTCTGTTCAGCAGCTGTTGCGCGGCTCTATGGTTGTTGAGGAGACAGACGGATCGGATCCGCTTATATCTAGAATTACTCTCACGGAGTCCGCCAGGAACTTTCTTCGCGCCGTGAGCCCACCTCAGTCGACATTGGTGGAATCGACCTTGCGCCGTGAGAGGGAATTTCGTCGTTCTGATGAGCGGAGGCGGGCGGATGCGAAAAGCCGCCAGCTGGCACCGAACGTCGTCCGCGTGCGAGGTTCTGCGGACGTCCCGGTGGCTCACTTGCTGAGGGAGGCGCTTTCCGCTTCAAAACGTGATAGTTTTAAAGTTGCGACGGAAATCACGGCACGTGCCCGATCTCTCAACCCAGAGTATTGGGAAGTCGATCGAGTAGAGGCGTTTATATTCTCCGCTGCTGGCTACGTTGATAAAGCTACAGCAATGTACAGAAACGCGCTACGCAACGCACGTAATGCCGGAGATGAAGAAGGTATAGCTGTAGTTTCTTACTTCTTTTCGGGTCACTTGTCGCGACGGGCGAATGAGCCCGAGCAGGCCCTTGATTACGCGAATGACGCGCACAAGCACTTCAATTCTCCGGAGACCGGTCAGGAGCTCGGTAAACTTCTATTTTGGCTGGGAAGATTTGAAGAATCGCAACATTTATTGGAGGATGCTATTGAGAAATCTGCGGGTCGTACAAGGTTGATTGCGATGACCGCGTTAGTTGATTCATGGAAGCGATGGTCAGAGGAACTCCTGTCGAATCAGCGAAGGCCGATGGAAGCCTTAGATAAGGCATACACCGGGTTTCATATCGGGATGAGGGAGATATCGCTCGGGACATATGATAAGCGTCTATGCGATGGTGTTTTAGACGCTGCAACTCAAGTATTGCGTAGCGCTGAATCGCAATTAATTGAGCCAAAATTTGCTAACTCTAGAATAGATGGAATGCTAAAGTCTATTGATGGCAAGAAAGCGATGTTCGCAACGCTCCGAGGTTATCGACCTTTTTCTCATAGTCTTCTTAACTTGTCTAAGAGGCGAAATCTGCCAGCGTATGCTCAGGTTCTCCTCGGCGTAGATTCAAAGGTGCCTGGATTGACTCAGGAAGGCGACCCTCATACGGGAATCGCGATAGGGCAAGTTCGTGGATGGCGGGGTACGTACGGGTTTATAACTCATGTGAGCTACCCTGACGATGTCTTCTTCCCAGCCTCGGCTGTGAAGAACCTCAGGGAGCGTGGTGAAGATGTCGACCTGGTCGGATATTCGGTGAGGTTCACCGCGCAAGCAGGCGACGGTCCTCGCCCGAAGGCGAACCACGTAGAGATAATGTGGTAGATAGGTCTCTAGCGGTATAGTTGTGTCGAATCAATCTGCGGCGGAAGTCGGTAGAAATTCACTACTTCAGCCGCGGCGGCGTGGGCGAGGTCGTCGACGGACGGATGTGAAGAGGGGTCGCCCAGGTGCTCCCGGGCGACCCCTCTGTTTCGTCAGGAGTCAGACCACGGGTGCCTGACCGCCGCGCTGGGCGGTGACCCACGCGCGGACGTCCTTGTGCAGCAGGCCGCGCAACGCGAGGGCGGCGAAGACCAGCGGCAGGATGCCGGTGGCGCCCTCGCTGATCAGCGTCACGATCCCGTTGATGACGATGACCGCCTCGACCACGATCGCGGTCACCCACGGCCACTGCTGGCCCGACGGCAGCTTCACCGCGCACACCGCGAGCGCGACGGCCATCACGAAGTTGATGACGCCGATCACGACCAGCAAGCCCGTTCCCTCGGCACCGTTGCTGCTCGCGGCAGCGGCGAGGACCAGGATGAGGATCGCGGCCAGCACGCTGAACGCGACCTGGATCCACATGAAGATCCGAGCCTGACCCAGGCCCCTCGGCGGGCCGTAAACCCCAGGATTCGTCATGCCGGGAAGGTTAGGGCAAAGGTGTGGAAATCGATCCTTCGGAGATCAATCCGATATTCCGCACCTTAGCCGCGAATTGCCTGGTGTGTTGGGGAAAAACTCACTTGCTTCGCGAGGGTCGTCTGGCTGAGCATCCCGGCCGAGACTGGCCTGCTTGCTCGTGTGACGCTTCCCGCGGGTGTCGAACCGACCCCCGCCCGGCCGTGGTGGAGCTCCGCGGCCGGGCGGGGGTGACGGGCAAGCTACTTCAACTGCGCGCTGGTCTTTCCCAGCACCCTTCGGGCCACGATCAGCTGCTGGATCTGTTGCGTCCCTTCAAAAATGTCCAGGATCTTGGCGTCCCGAGCCCACTTCTCCAGCAGCGATTCCTCCGTGTACCCATACGCGCCGGCCAATTCGACGCACTTCAGGGTCACCTCCACGACCGTGCGGCCGGCCTTGGCTTTCGCCATGGAGGCGGGCAGGGAGTTGGGCTTGCGGTTGTCCGCCATCCACGCGGATTCGAGCGTCAGGAGGTACGCGGATTCGTAGTCGGCTTCCAGTTGGAGGAAGGTGGCGGCCGCGGCGGGTTGGAGGTGGGCCGGGCGGTCGTAGTCGACGGTGACGCCGGCCGTGGACAGCAGGTGGCGGGTCTCGTCGAGGGCCGCGCGGGCGAGGCCGACGGCCATGGCGGCGACCAGCGGGCGCGTGTTGTCGAACGTCTGCATGACGCCCGCGAAGCCCTTGGCCGTGTCGACGTCCGGGGTGCCCAGCAGGTTTTCGCGCGGGACGCGGCAGTTCTCGAAGCGCAGCACGGCCGTGTCGGACGCGCGGATGCCCAGCTTGTGCTCCACGCGCACGACTTCGAAGCCCGGCGTGCCCTTCTCGACCACGAAGGACTTGATGGCCGCGCGGCCTTTTGACCGGTCCAAAGTGGCCCAGACGACCACGGCGTCGGCGCGTTGGCCCGAGGTCACGAAGATCTTCTCGCCGTTGAGCACGTAGTCGTCGCCGTCGAGGATGGCCGTGGTGGTGATGGCGGCGGAGTCCGAGCCGCAGTCGGGCTCGGTGATGGCCATGGCGGCCCACAAGCCGGCGAACCGCTCGAGCTGCTCGTCGGTCGCGACCGAGCTGATGGCGGCGTTGCCCAATCCCTGACGCGGCATGGAAAGCAGCAGGCCGACGTCGCCCCAGCACATCTCGATGGTGCCGAGCACCACGTTGAGGTTGGCACCGTTGCGGTTCCCGCCGGACCCGGAATCGCGCGAACGGCGCACCCCCGCCGCTCCCGCGCCGCCCTCACCGGAGGAGTTCAAACCGTCGAGCAGCGCGGCGAACATGTCCAATTCGGACGGATACGTGTGCTCCGCGCGGTCGTACTTGCGCGAGATCGGCCGGAACACTTCGGCCGCGGCCTGGTACGCCTGGTTGACCAGCGCGCCGGCCTTCTTCGGAACCTCGAGGTTGATCATCGGAACTCAAAGCCTTTCTAGAGGAGGACGGCGCCTTCCATCACGCCGATCGCCCGCAGGTCGCGGTACCAGCGCTCAACCGGGTGCTCCTTCACGAAGCCGTGCCCGCCCAGCAGTTGCACCCCGGCGTTGCCGATCTGCATGCCCTTGTCGACGGCCAGCCGGCGCGCAAGCGCGGCCTCCCGCGCGTACTCCTTGCCCTGCTCGGCCCGCGCGGCGGCGCGCAGCGTCACCAGGCGCAGGCCCTCCAGTTCGATCGCGATGTCGGCGACGGAGAACGCCACCGCCTGCCGGTGGCTGATCGGCTCGCCGAACGCGGTGCGCTCGTTCACGTACGGCACCACGTAGTCGAGCACGGCCTTCGCCGTCCCTGCCGCCAGCGCGGCCCAGCCCAGCCGCGACAGGCGCACGACCTCGGTGAACACGTCGGCCTTGCCGCCGCCGAGCAGCGCGCCCGCGGGCAGCGCCACCTTCTCCAGGTGCAGCTTGCCGGTCGCGGCGCCGCGCAGGCCCATCGCGGGCTCGGCCTCGACCGTGAGCCCCACCGCCGACGACTCGACGAGGAACAACGCCGGCCCGCGGCCTTCGAGGTCGGCCGAGACGATGAACAGCTCGGCCTGCGCCGCGCGCGGCACCAGCGACTTCACGCCGTCGAGCTGGTAACCCTTCGGCGTGCGCTTCGCCTTCGTGGCGGGCTTGAACGGGTCGGCGAGCGGGGTGCGTTCCAGCAGCGCCAGCGCCGCGGCCGGCACCTGCTCGCCGGCGAACGCGGGCACGTAGTCGGCCTGCTGCTGCTCGTCGCCCCACGCCACGAGCGCCGTGCTGACCGCGGACGGCGCCAGCACCGCGACGGCCAGCCCCAGATCACCGTGGGCCAGAGCTTCGGCGACGAGCGCGTTGGTGACCACCGAACGCTCCGTGCCCGCTCCGCCGAGTTCCTCCGGGATGCCGACGAGGCTGATCCCCAGCTCCGCGGCCCGCGTGAGCAGGCCTTCGGGTGCGGCGAGCTTGGCGTCGGCGTCCGCGGCGGCCGGGCGCAGCTGCTCGGCGGCGAACTCGGTCACCGTCTCCGTGATGAGCTGCTGGTCCTCGCTGGGCGTGACGTCGAACAGACCGGTGTCGCCGGCCGGCGCCAGCCGTGCGGGCTTGCCGAGCCGCGGCGCGGATTTGAACGACCGCGTGGCCGCCCCCACCGCGCGGAAACCGCTGCGGGTGCCCGCCTTGACCAGGTTCTGCACGGGCCCGCGCAGCCCGGCCTTGTCGATCGCGCTGCTCCCGGCCAACCGGGTGAGCGCGGCCAGGCCGAAGCCCATCGCGTCTCGTTTCCTTGGCGCAGCCATGTGGCCTCTCCCTCGCGTTACCTACTGACGAGTAGGTTAGCGCGGTGCGGCAGAGATCGCCAGTCGTCCCGGACGGTGCACCGCCGGCGACGCGCTCGTCACCGCGACGCCAGGTGCACCTGCCGTCGTGCCCAAGGGAGCCGTTCGAACGTGATCAGCCCGAGTACCGCGACCGCGGCCACGACCACGGACACGGCGGCCGGCGCGTGCTCCAGCAGTGGCGTCACGGCCAGCAGCACGGCGGCGAGCACCAGCCGCTGCGTGTTCCAGCTGCCGAGGTTGCGCCGTCGCAACGAACTCAGCGCCACGAGGTACAGCGCGAGACCGCCGGTGAGTGTCCACATCGGTACGCCGTGCAGCGCTTCGCCCGGCAGGTGGTGAGCCGTGTCGGACAGGTACAGGAACGCCTTCTTCAGCCCCAGCGCGACCAGCACGATGCCGGCGATGAGCGGCAGGTGCAGGAACGTGTACGAGTCCGTCGCGAGCTTCGTGCGCTCCAGCCCCTTCGCGTTCGCCAGCCGGTGCTCCGCGACGTGCGCGACGACGTCGAAGTACGTCCACCACATCCCGGCCGCCAGTGCGATGCCGCAGATCGCGCAGCCGGCGATGAGCCACGTCATGGCCACCGGCCCGATGCCGATCCCGATCGCCACGATCGATTCGCCCAGCGCGATGATCACGATCAGCCCGAACCGCTCCGCGAAGTGCCCCGGCGAGTTGAGCCGCCAGCCGGCGGGGCCGGAGAAGTACACGTTCACGTAGTCGACCGCCAGTGCCACCACCCACAGCACCAGCTGCCACGGCTGCGGCACGAACGCCGCGACGACCAGCAGCGCGATGCTCGGCACCAGCCCGCGCAACATCCGCAACAGCACGCGCCGCAGCTCCGGGTCGTGCCGCGCCGCGCCCAGGTACGCGACCTCGTGCAACACTCGCACGACGCTGTAACACGCGACGAGCAGCAGCGGCCCGTACAGCCCGCCCGGCCGGTCCGTGAACGCTTCCGGGACCGTGAGCGACAGCAGGAACATCACGGCCATCGCTGCGAACATCGCCAGCCGCGCGATGCCGTGGTCCACGTGGATCGTCGTACCGAGCCACGCGTAGCAACACCAGCACCACCACAGCACCGCCAGCACCAGCAACCCCTCGACGACGCCGAGCGGGCTCAGGTGGTCGGCCATCAGCTGGGTCGTCTGCGTGATCGCGTAGACGAACACGAGGTCGAAGAACAACTCGAGCGTGGAGACCCGGTGGTCCTCGTCCGTCGTGACCAGGTGCAGTCTTCGTCCGGTGGGCACCCGGAATGCTTGCACGCCCAGACGTTGATCGGGAGCGATTTCGCGGAGGACGGATTTTCAGGGGAGCTGCAGGATCCGCCGCGTCCCAGGCGGCGGTACGAGCCCTCGGCCCTCCGGTGTAGGCGGGTGCCTGCGCGGCTCCCGGTCGGTCGGAGCCGTGGACGTTGGGTTTCAGTCAGTCGCCATCAGCACGGTTCCCTTGCCAGTTCGGGAAATACCGCCTCAGCAGCCCTCGACGGGACACTCCAGCACCGTCCGCAGCAATGCCGTCAGCTCCGCCTCCAGATTCGGCCGCCCGTTGACGCGGCGCGTGCGGGTCAGGTCGTTCGCGATCGTCAGGGCGGCGTGGACGCGGATCTTCGCCTCGCGTGCGGGCAGCGACGGGAAGATCGCGGCCAGCAGGGTCACCCACTGGGCCACGTAATCGCGCTGGACGCGGAGCAAGCCGGCCTTTTCGCGGTCCGGCATGGTGACCCGGTCGGCCGTGAAGGAGACCAGTAGTTTCGGCGTGTGGAGCAACGTGTGCACGTACGAAGCCGACAGCCGGCGCAGGGCGGTCAGCTCGTCGGGTGCCCGCAGGGCCTGCTCGGCGGCCAGCGCGAGGCGGTCGGCGGCGCGGTGGCCGATGGCGGCCATCAGGGCCGCCTTGCTGGGGAAGTGGCGGTAGACGCTGGGGCCGGCGATGCCCGCCGCCGCGCCGATGTCTTCCATGCTGACCGCGTGGAAGCCGCGTTCGCCGAACAGGGTGGTGGCGGCGGAGAGGATCTGTTCGCGGCGGGAAGGGGTGCCGAGGCCGTTCGGGATGTCGGGCGCGGCCGAGACCGGGCCCGGCAGTGTGGTGTTCAGCACAGCGGAGGCCAGTTCGACGAGCAGCGGCACGAACCGGCGGCGCGCGACCGTCGTGTGGTGCACCGCCACGCTGCCGAACACCGACAGCGCGCCCCAGCACAGGAACTCGGCGTCGTCGGCCGCCAGGTCGGTGCGGGCGGCCAGCAGGGCCTTCGTCCACGCGTCCAGCACCGCGCTCGAGCGGCGGCGGATCTCGCGCCGCTCTTCGCGCGGCAGGTGGGGGCCTTCCCAGCGCCACAGTGCCGCGATCTCG
The DNA here is from genome assembly GCF_044452505.1 of Amycolatopsis sp. NPDC051903. NCBI lineage: Bacteria > Bacillati > Actinomycetota > Actinomycetes > Pseudonocardiales > Pseudonocardiaceae > Amycolatopsis > Amycolatopsis sp. NPDC051903. The sequence continues at coordinate 92,166 of NZ_JBITBT010000006.1, forward strand.
CGCCGCTCGACGGCCTGCGTCGCGAGGCCCGTGAGCAGGGTGTCCAGCTGGTCGGGAGCGCCGGACAGCGCCGCGGAGGTCGCGGCCTCCATGTCGTCGATGCCGGCGAGCACGACGTAGGCCAGGATCGCCTGCTTGTCCGCGAAGTGGCGGTACAGGGCGGGCCCCGTGACGCCCGCCGCGGCGGCGATGTCGTTGATGCCGACTCCGTGGAAGCCGCGGGCGCGGAACAGCTCCGCGGCGACCGCGGCGAGCTGGGCCTTGCGGTCGCGCAGTCGCGACGGGCGATCCGGAGTCTTCATGGTGAACCGACGATAGCGCCTTTCGGAACACGGGCAACCCATTGACACCATCGGGTTCCGGAGGCTTATGTTAATGGGCATTAGCGTCAGCCGGACAGTACGATCGACGGCGAGATACACCGAAGTGTCCAACCACGCCGCTGCGCGGAGGAGTGTTCAGTGAGTAGCGAGGCCTACATCTACGAGGCGATGCGCACGCCTCGGGGCAAGAACAAGGGCGGTGCCCTCCACGGCACCAAGCCGCTCGACCTGGTGGTCGGGCTGATCGAAGAGCTCAAGGTCCGCCACCCGAACCTCGACCCGCAGGCGATCGACGACATCGTGCTCGGCGTCGTCTCCCCGGTGGGTGAGCAGGGCGCCGACATCGCGCGCACGGCCGCCCTCGTGGCCGGCCTGCCCGAGACGGTCGCGGGTGTGCAGCTCAACCGCTTCTGCGCGTCGGGCCTCGAGGCCACCAACGTCGCGGCGCAGAAGGTGCGCTCGGGCTGGGACCAGCTGATCATCGCGGGCGGCGTGGAATCCATGTCGCGCGTGCCGATGGGGTCCGACGGCGGCGCGCTGTTCATGGACCCGACCACGGCGTACGACGAGTACATCGTGCCGCAGGGCATCGGCGCCGACCTGATCGCGACGATGGAGGGCTTCAGCCGCGAGGACGTCGACCGGTTCGCGGTCCGCTCGCAGGAGAAGGCCGAGGCGGCCTGGGCCGGCGGCTACTTCGCGAAGTCCGTGGTGCCGGTGAAGGACATCAACGGCGTCACGATCCTCGACCACGACGAGCACCGCCGCCCCGGCTCCACCGTCGAGGGCCTGGCCAAGCTCAAGCCGGCGTTCACCGCCATCGGCGAGATGGGCGGCTTCGACGCCGTCGCGCTGCAGAAGTACCACCAGGTCGAGAAGATCGACCACGTCCACACGGGCGGCAACTCCTCGGGCATCGTCGACGGCGCGGCCATCGTGCTCGTCGGCAGCGAAGAGGTCGGCAAGCGCTTCGGCCTCACGCCGCGAGCGCGCATCGTCGCCACCGCCTCCATCGGCTCCGAGCCGACGATCATGCTCACCGGCCCCACGCCGGCCACCAAGAAGGTGCTCAAAACCGCGGGCCTGACCCCGGACGACATCGACCTGTGGGAGCTCAACGAGGCGTTCGCGTCCGTCGTGCTCAAGTGGCAGAAGGACCTGCACCTGCCGGACGAGAAGGTGAACGTCAACGGCGGCGCGATCGCCATGGGCCACCCGCTCGGCGCCACCGGCGCGATGATCCTCGGGACCATGGTCGACGAGCTCGAACGCCGCCAGGCGCGCCGCGCCCTGGTGACCCTGTGCATCGGCGGCGGCATGGGCGTCGCGACCATCATCGAGCGGGTGTGAGGACAAATGGCTGAGAGCAAGACCATCCGCTGGGAGAAGGACGCGGACGGCATCGTCACGCTGACCCTCGACGACCCGAACCAGTCGGCCAACACGATGAACGCCGACTTCCGCGAGTCGCTCGCCGCGACAGTCGAGCGGCTGGAGGCGGAGAAGGACGACCTCACCGGTGTGGTGATCACGTCGGCCAAGAAGACGTTCTTCGCCGGCGGCGACCTGCGTGACCTGATCAAGGCGAAGCCGGAGCACGCCGAGGCCTTCGCCGCGTCGAGCACGCAGATGAAGGACCACATGCGGCGCATCGAGCTGCTCGGCAAGCCGGTGGTCGCGGCCATCAACGGCGCCGCGCTCGGCGGCGGTCTCGAGATCGCGCTCGCGACGCACCGACGCATCGCGGCCGACGCGAAAGGCAGCCAGATCGGCCTGCCCGAGGTCACGCTGGGCCTGCTGCCCGGCGGTGGCGGCGTCGTGCGCACCGTGCGGCTGCTGGGCATCCAGAACGCGCTGCTCAACGTGCTGCTGCAGGGCACGCGCCACAAGCCGCGCAAGGCGCTGGAGCTGGGCCTGGTGCACGAGGTCGTCGACACCGTCGAGGAGCTGGTGCCCGCCGCCAAGGCGTGGATCAAGGCCAACCCCGAGGGCGGCGTGCAGCCGTGGGACGTCAAGGGCTACAAGATCCCGGGCGGCACCCCGTCGAACCCGAGCTTCGCGGCGAACCTGCCCGCGTTCCCGGCGAACCTGCGCAAGCAGCTGAAGGGTGCGCCGATGCCGGCGCCGCGCGCGATCCTGGCCGCGGCCATCGAGGGCGCGCAGGTCGACTTCGACACCGCGATCAAGGTCGAGTCGCGCTACTTCGTGAGCCTCGCCATCGGGCAGGTCTCGAAGAACATGACGAAGGCGTTCTTCTTCGACCTGCAGACGATCAACTCGGGCGGCTCGCGTCCGGACGGCTTCGAGAAGTACACCGCCCGCAAGGTGGGTGTGCTCGGCGCCGGGATGATGGGCGCCGCGATCGCGTACGTGTCGGCGAAGGCCGGCATCGACGTGGTGCTCAAGGACGTCTCGCAGGAAGCCGCCGACAAGGGCAAGGGCTACGCGGTCAAGCTCGAGGAGAAGGCTCTCTCCCGGGGCAAGACCACGAAGGAGAAGTCCGACGAGCTGCTGGCCCGCATCAAGCCGACCGCCGACGCGGCCGACTTCGCGGGGGTCGACTTCGTGATCGAGGCCGTGTTCGAGAGCGTCGAGCTGAAGCACAAGGTGTTCGGCGAGATCGAGGGCGTCGTGAACTCCGACGCGGTGCTGGGTTCCAACACCTCGACCCTGCCGATCACCACGCTCGCCGAGGGCGTGCAGCGGACCGAGGACTTCATCGGGATCCACTTCTTCTCGCCGGTGGACAAGATGCCGCTGGTCGAGATCATCTGCGGTGAGAAGACGGCGCCCGCGACGCTGGCGAAGGTCTTCGACTACACCCTGCAGATCAAGAAGACCCCGATCGTCGTCAACGACAGCCGCGGCTTCTTCACCTCGCGCGTGATCGGCACGTTCATCAACGAGGCCGTCGCCGCGCTGGGCGAGGGCGTCGAGCCGGCGTCGATCGAGCAGGCGGGTTCGCAGGCCGGCTACCCGGCGCCGCCGCTGCAGCTGATGGACGAGCTGACGCTCACGCTGCCGCGCAAGATCCGCCTCGAGACCAAGGCGGCCGTCGAGGCGGCCGGCGGCACCTGGACGCCGCACGCGTCCGAGGCCGTCATCGACCGCATGGTGGACGAGTACGACCGCAAGGGCCGCAGCACCGGCGCGGGCTTCTACGAGTACGACGAGAACGGCAAGCGCACCGGCCTGTGGCCCGGCCTGCGCGACGCCTTCAAGTCCGGCACCGGCGACGTGCCCTTCGAGGACCTCAAGGAGCGCATGCTCTTCGCCGAGGCGCTCGAGACCGTGAAGTGCTTCGACGAGGGCGTGCTGACGTCCGTCGCCGACGCCAACATCGGCTCGATCTTCGGCATCGGGTTCCCGGCGTGGACCGGTGGTGTCATCCAGTACATCAACCAGTACAAGGGCGGCCTGCAGGGCTTCGTCGACCGCTCCCGCGAACTCGCGGCCCGCTACGGCGACCACTTCCTGCCGCCGGAATCGCTGGTGGCGAAGGCCGCCAAGGGCGAGATCTACGAATAGGCAGCGCAGTCCGGGCCGCCCCCGTGGGAGCTTTCCCGCGGGGGCGGCCCGCGTTCGTCTCGGCGCCGAGGGCACGCTCGTCGTCATGCCTCCCGCCTCCGCCGCGCTCGCCCGGGCAACTCGCCTCGCCGGCCCGTCCGCTACCTTGGCCGACGTCCGGCCCCTCGCTGGCGGCTCCCACGCCACGACGTACGCGGTGCGAACCGCCAACCCGCGGCGCGACCTGATCCTGCGCGAGTTCCCCGCCGGCGACCCTGCGGCCCTCGACGAGGAACGCGTCCTCACCGCGCTCGACTCCTTGGGCGGTCTCGCCCCGATTTTCCTCGCCCGCGGCGAATCCTGGGTCCTCATCAGCCGGCTCCCCGGCTCGGCCGACATCCACCCGGCCGACCCGCACACCTGCGCGACGCAGCTCGGGCAGACGCTGGCCCGCGTTCACACGGCCGCCGCGCCCGCGCACTTCGCCCCCGTGTTCGACCGCCGCGGCTACCGGTCCCGGCTGTCCGGTCCCGCCGCACCGTTCGTCGACGCCGCCTGGGAAAACCCCATCCTGACCACCCCGCATGTCCTGACCCACGGCGACTACCAGTCCGGCAACGTCCTCTGGCTCGACGGCACCCTCACCGGCGTCGTCGACTGGGAGGGCGCCGCCCGCGGGCCCGCCGGCTACGACGTCGGCTGGTGCCGCCTCGACCTCTACCTCCTCCACGGCGAAGCCCTGGCCGACGTTTTCCTCGCGGCGTATGAGAACGCCATCGGCTTTCGCCTCGCCGACCCGCGGCTCTGGGACCTGTGGACGCTCGCCCGTTCGCACCGCTCCGTCGAAACCTGGGTCCCGAACTACCGCGACCTCGGCCGCGCCGACCTCACGGCAACCGAGCTACGCCGCCGGCACACGACCTGGACTGAGGAACTGCTGCGTCGCCACGGCTGAACTCAGGACCGACGGCGGAGGTGCTCAAAGGCCCGGACGCGGCGACGACGATTTGAGCTGCGGCCCCTTTCCTCCGAGCGGGCGCAGAGCCATCACGGCGCCGTCGCCGTCGATGGTCGCGATCCCGTCCCAGTCGGCTTGAATCGCCGGGAGGCGCCTCTTCCAATCGGCGACGGCACCCGCGACCTGGTCGGCGTAGTTCCGTGTTCCGCCATCCCGCGTGAGCAACTCGTATAGGTCCTTCGGTATCCCCGAGAAGACTTCCACACGCTGGCCCTCGAATCTGAAAACGTGATCGGTCCCGACGAGTTCGACCCCGCCGAGTGTCACACTGACGTCGCACTCGGCGTTCACCGCATACGGCGCGTGGTCCTTGCCTAGCCGCAATTGTTGTCGCTCCGTCAGGTATTGGGCTGCGCTCTGGCGATCGCCGACGAAGGTCAGCAGGGACGCGGCACGTGCACGTACGAGCACCCGAGAAAACCACTCGAACCTGTCCGGGGTGAGGTGGAACCCGGGCCGGCTCACCGTTCGGCCCTGTTCGGTCCATTGGATGTCCGGGAAGTTGTTCACTTGGGCGACCGCGCCGTGAACATCAGCGCTCGGTCCACCGGGGCTGGCGAGCACACCGTCACCTGCGGGGTCCAGCATACGCATCTCGATGCCTGCTTCTGCGGCGAATGCTGTCGTCATCAGCAGGCTCGGTACCGGCTTCGGCTGACCATGCCGGTCGCCGAGAGCTATCACTTCGACTCGTTCGGCAGACGTCCTCAGCTGTTGGTGCTGGTAGTTGCGGTCGCCGTGTGAGCCCCGTCCGTCCACGAGGACGATCCGGAGCGGCTCGCCGGGCTTCCTCCCGACCAGGAACTGCCCAGGCCGGTAGCCGCGCGCAGGTCGAATTCCCTGGGTACCGGCGCCGCGCAATGCCCAGCCGGCGTCGAGTGCCAGGTCGACATCGACCGCCTCGAAGCGATAGCCGGGATGTCTGCACTCGAGGATTTTCCGTGCCGCGGTCAGGGCGAAAGCTATTCCGAGCTCTTGAGCCTGCACGCCTTTGTTGTAGTACCTGGGGTTCTGCCGCGCTTCGGTCGAGAGCGTCATGCGACCGCCTCGAGCTTCGAGTGTTGTCAAGTACCGCAGGCAGTTCCAATGCTGGGACAGACCGCGCGAGGGGCTGTGCCCGGACAAAGTGGTTGCGCGGCCGAACGTTTGAAGTATCTCCCAGGGAGTGATCCTGAATCCATGCTGGTGTTCCGCGCTGCGTACCGGTTTCAGATCATGTTTCCGCGGCAAATCGGGTTGTCCGATTTCGCGCCGCTTCTTGTCCTCTTTCGCAGCTTGTTGAGCCACCGCGCCGGCGAGCTCCGCGGTTGAGTGAATCGCTACGTGAGAACTGGTCGAGAGCTGATCCAGCGCGTCTTTCAACGCCACAGTCGTCCGCCTCCCCTTCGTCGGTCATTCCTGACCGCTCTCCAACACACCGCATTTCTCAAGCGTTGTCTGCCGCCCAGGGGAGGGTGATTTGCATTCATGCGGTGACTCTTCGTATTGGTTGGCGATTGACCAGCGAAGATCGTCGGCTGGTGGTCCCAACGCCACTCGTTCGGCTCAGTGAGCGCCGAGCGAGAGCAGATCTTGTCCGGCGTTGGCTGGTTCGCGCGCGAGTTCCAGGCGCACGGTGTAGCCGAGAAGCCGTGCGTACATCAGGAAATCGCACAGCGCCGAATCGTGCACCGACGGGCTGTGCTCGAGCCGCCAGATGTGGATCACGCTCGTTTCGAGCGCTGTGGCAAGGTCGGCGCGGGACTTGCCGGCGGCTATTCGGGCTTGGCGCAGTTCGGTTTGCAGCCGCCACGGTTCGGCCATCGCGCCGGCGTCGGGGTCGGCCATGAGCGGGTGGTCGGAGTGCGGCATCCGTTCGCGCCACGGCAAGAGGCGCTGCGCGGGGTCGTCTTCGACGAGCAGTAGGCGGATGGTGCAGCCCAGCTCGTGGGCGTAGCGGCCCAGCGCGTGCAAACCGTGCGAATTCGGCGCGCGGTACCACCAGCGCGCCGCCGTGACGCGGCTGGGCATGCCGGTCATCTCCTGGATGTTGGCCAACGTCCAGCGACGGGCTTCGCGGACTTCCTCCAGGCGGGTTCTGGCCATCGCCACTTGAGCCGACAGCGCTTCGTGCGCGTCCATTGTTACCACCAACTTGTCAGGATGAGTTGATGGCCTACGGTTCCACAGGTGGTCCAACTGGTCAAGACAAGCTGATGAGTGCAAGAATGCTCGCATGGTGAACCGCCGAAGTGGCATTCCTGCGTTCCGGCAGGTTGCCGGCGACTTGCGCGAGAAGATCGCGGCCGGCCACTACGCGCCGGGTGAGCAGTTGCCGAGCGAACGCGAACTGGTCGAGACCTACGGCGTTTCACGTCCGACCGTTCGGGAAGCCGTGAACATGTTGCGGTCCGAGGGATTGGTGACTTCGGAACACGGTCGCGGGGTCTTCGTCCGGCCGCCGGCGATCGTGCAGGAGCGGGTGGCGGCTACCCGGTTGTCCCGTGCTGCACGGCAGAGCGACCGCGGTGCGTTTCGCGCCGATGCCGAGGCCCGGGGTTTCGTCCCTTCGGCGTCGGTCGAGGTGCGGTTCGAAGCCGCGGATTCCCGGGTGGCGAACCGGCTCGCGATCGCGGACGCAACCGAGGTAACCGTTCGGGATCGAGTGATGCGGGCCGACGACCAGGTGGTTCAGCTTGCGGTGTCGAGGCTTCCTCGCGTGTTCACACGAGGCACGGCCATCGAGCAACCCGACACCGGACCCGGTGGCACCTACGCGCGGCTTGAAGAAGCAGGGCACACGCTCGGCTCGTTCACCGAGCAAGTCGGGGCCAGAATGCCGTCGCCGGAGGAAACGGCGTTGTTGCAGCTCGCCGACGGTGTCCCGGTCATCACCGTCACCCGGGTGGCCTACGGGACCGACGGTACGCCGCTCGAGATGAACGACATGGTCCTCGCCGGCGATCGGTACGAGTTGTCGTACGAGTGGCCCGCCGACTGAGCATCCGCAGGTGGGACGGCAGAAATGCCGGGCCCCCTCCCGCCGCTGGCATGTGAAACTGGTTCATGGACCAGACCACGACACCGACCGAGGAGCACCAGCGCGACTCCCTCGCCTTCACGGGGTCCGACAAGCTGGTGAAGCTCATCGGCGCGCTCTACCAGCGGCCGCGGATGGGGGATCTGCCCCGGTCTCTGCACCAGGCGAACGTCGAGTGGGAGCCGGGGTACCAGCAGGAACGCGCCGGGCGCAAGGGGTTGCCCATGGTGTGCCTGGTCCGGTCGGATGCGTGCGAGGGGGTGCTCGGGGAGCTCGCGAAGCGGTTGCGCAGCGCCCGCCCCAGCGGTGGGGTCCGCTACGCCCACCTCCCGCTCGGCGACCGGGCCGCGACCGACACCGACGGGCTAGCGACCGAGCAGAGTGTCGAGGCGATCCGGGACATCCTGTGGGACGCGCGCAAGGAATTGCTGCGCAGCCCGCGATCCCGCGGCAGCGGCCTGCGGTTCGGGCTGTTCACGCTCGTCGTGCAGCTGATGGGCGAGAAACTGTCCGACAGTGATCCGACGCCCCCGGAGCGGATGTTGCTGCGGCGGTTGCGGCAGAACGGCGTGACGGCGCGGTTCGACGCGGCGATCGAGGACGTCGGCACGAAGCTGGTGCCGGACAACTTCACGTGGAAGTTCTCGTTGCTGGTGTTGCGGTTGCTGACGATCGCGACGTTCCGGCTCGCCGTCACCGGGCGAGTGCCGCTGCTGTCGGGCCGGTACCGGTGGTTCCTGAAGCAGCCGCACCTCGCGCCGGAGATGTCGGGCAGCTTCGTGCGGTTCGCGCTGCGGCTCACCGAGACCGAGCGGACCAAGGAGTCTCCCGAGTTCGTCGGCCGGCTGCTGGTCAACGCGTTTCTCGAAGATCTCCGCCGCGGCTACCGGATGCGGTTCTTCCGCCGTCGGCGCATGACTTACCCCGTGCTGCTGCTCGATCACGTCACCAAGACCAACGGCGGCTACCGGCTGCTGAAGCTGATCAACGACGTCCGCAACCAGACCGGCTTGTTCGACCCGCTGCTGGTGGTCAGCGCGAGCGACGCCCCGCCACCCGACGCGGAGCCGAGCAAGGACCGTCCCAAGTGGACGGCGGTCAAGGCGGGCAGCGCCTACCGGGCCTGGCAGCACGCGCTGCTCAACGACCGCCGCGCGCGCAAGGACTCGGCCTGGTACCTGCCGATCGGGCTCGACCACGTCGGCTCGCCCGAACAGCAGACCGAAGCGCGCAAGGACCTCCAGGCGCTCGGTGGCACGTACGTGCTGCGGCGCCGGCAGTCACGGCCGCCGTGGTGGGCGACGCGGTGGATGCGCATCGGGGTGCCGGCCGCGGTGGTGCTGCTCGTGGCGGGGTTCGTCGCGGTGCGGTACGACGACTTCCGCACGAGCCACTGCGGCACGTCGAGCGAGTGGCTCACGTGGACGGGTACGGAGTGCGTCGGCGTGTCCGACGGCGCGGTCACGGTCTTCCAGCCCGTCGACGACACGATCCGCCAGGTCGCGGCGGTGATCGCGGACCAGAACCGGCGCGCGGCCGAACTGCACGCCGCGCACCCGGAGCGGCCGTACATCACGCTCGTCGACCTCGAGGCGCTCACGTCGTCCAACGGCACGGCCGACGGCCTGACCGCGGAGCGCGAGTCACTGGAGGGCGTCGCGGTGGCGCAGCTGCGGCAGCTCACCGCGACGGCCACGGCCGAGCCGATCGTGCGCGTGCTCGTCGCGAACGCCGGGCTCGGCATGCTCCACGGTGTGGAGGTCGCGCGTCAGCTGAGCCGGATGGCCGAGCAGGACCGCAGCATCGTCGGCGTGGTCGGACTGGACATGAGCAGCCGGCCGACCATGGACACGATCCGCGCGCTCGGCGACGCCGGGCTGCCTGTGGTGGCGTCGACGCTGTCGGCCGACGGGCTCGCCGACCAGAACCCCGTGTACTTCCAGGTGGCGCCGCAGAACCGGCGCGAGGCGGCCGTCGCCGCGGCGTTCGTGGCGCAGCAGCCGGGCCCGCGCACGCTGCGTGTGTACTACTCCGACGACGACTCCGACACCTACAGCACCAACCTGCGCGACGACCTCCTGAAGTCCTTCCGGGGCAAGGGGATCACGGTCGAGGCGCGGGCGTTCGAGCCGGACGGCACGACGCCCGGCTCCGCGTCGCACGACCGCTACGGCGAACGCGTCGTGGGCAACGCCGCGGCGGCGGGCCGGGACACGTGCTCGTACCCGGGGTTCGTCGTGTTCGCCGGTCGCGGCGTGCCCGACTTCGGCGACTTCGTGGCCGGCGCCGCCCAGTGCGGCAGCACCGCGACGATCATCGGCGACGACGACGTGTCCCGCTACGTCGCCGATCAGGTGGCGCGCGAGCAGAACCGTGCTCTGCCGTACTACTACTTGTCCTTCGCGAGTGAGCCGGCCACCACCCCGGAGGGCCTCGCGCGGGACTTCTACACCACGCTCAACCACACGCTGTTCCCGTTCGAACAGACCGAACGCGGCCGCTCCTACGACGGTCACGCCGCCCTGTCCTACGACGCGGCGCTGGTGATGATCACGGCCACCGCCTACCTGCGCGAGACGTCCGCGAACATCCCGGTCACCCCGGGCGCGGTGTGGCGCGAGATCACGGCCATCCACACCTCACGTCCGGACGAGAGCCAGACCAACAAGTACATCGAAGGCGTCACCGGCACCATCGACTACGGCGGCGACATCGCCCGCCACGTCCCGGAAGCGAAGCCGGTCTCGGTGCTGCGCGTCGAAGGCGGCGAGGTGGACCGCGCGCTGCACGGCTTCTGCGGGATGGCGGCGGGGCGGACGTCCGATCCGTGGTGCCCGGTGGATTCCTGAGCCGGCGATCGGGACGACCTGCCGTACGAGTGGCCCGCCGACTGAGCCTCCGCCGAAGCGAGGGCACGGACGGCGGGCCGCGCTCAACGGTGGTGCGTGGGCGTGGTGTGGTGGCTGGTCGAGTGGGTGGTCGACACCGAATGCGACGAGCTGGTGCTGTGGCCGCGGATCGCGACGAAGTAGACGATCGCGGCGATGACGATGAGGGCGAGGATGGCCGCGATGGCGATCTTGACCTTGCTGTAGGGCCGTTCACCCTGCACTTCGCCGGTGCGGCCGTTGACGAGGATCCGCCAGTTCTTGCCGCCGTAGACGTAGGTGGCGACCCAGACCGGGAGGAGCATCAGTTTGAAGGTGACGTCGCGGTGCTGGGTGTTCATCGACTGCACGCGCTGCTCGTCGCCGCCGATGTCGTGGCGGCAGTCGTCCTCGATGACCGTTGCCATTCGGCGCTTGGCTTCCTCGAAGCCGGTTTCGGCCTCGATGTCGTAGCGCAGGGCGAAATGCCCGGCGAGGAACTGCGGCTGGTACGGCTCGGCCTGCTCCAGCGGCCACGGGGCGAGCCGGTCGAGCTCCTTCGGTGGCAGCTGAGTGCTGCCCGGCACCAGCACGTCGTCGAAGAAGCGGTCCACCCGGCCGCCCGCCGGGTACCAGCGCGTGCGCCGCACCTGGCGGGTCTTGCGCTGCCCGTTGTCGTAGTAGGTCTCGGTGACCCAGTAGTGCTCACCGCGCTGTCCGGAGTAGACGGTGTCCGTCTGCGAATCGTAGGTCCAGTGCGGGATGTAGGTGCTCTTGGTGGACTCGGCGGTGCCGACCTTCTTCAGCGCGTTCGGAGCGAACCACCGCGAATTGGTCCACTTCTTCAGGTGCGTGCTCACCGCGCCCTTGTCGAACTGGAACGGCAGCACGCCTTCGGGCACGAGCTGCCCGGACGCGTTCGCGTCGATCACCAAGGGGGCGCCGCAGAATTGGCACAGACTGGCCGTTTCGTTCGTCTCGGTGGTGGCGCCGCAGCGCTGGCACTTGAAGACGTACTGGCCGATCGTGGCGATCGGCTTGCGGGCCAGGTTGGTCAGGTCGGCGAACGCGATCTCGTGGATCTGCCGGTCGCCCGCCGTGATCTCCTGGCGGTACCCGCAATACGGGCACTGCATCGCGGTCGACCCCGGCGCGAACTCCAGGCGGGCGCCGCAGCCGCCGCACGGGTAGGTGGTCGCGGCCGTGTTGTCCGGTGCGAAAGCGGGCGGCGGCCCGGACTGCGCCGGGCCACCAGGCATGGGTCCGCCCGGCATGGGGCCACCAGGCATCGGCGCGCCCGGCATCGGGCCACCCGGCATCGGGCCGCCGGGCATGGGGCCACCCGCCATCGGGCCGCCGGGCAACGTGCCACCGGGCACGGGCGCGCCCGGCATCGGGCCACCAGGCACGGGTCCGGGTCCGGTCGGCATCGGGCCGTTGTGCGGATAGTTCGGGTTGGTCATGGCGGCTCCCCCCGCTGGATGAGTCTGGACGGCTCAGGACTGCGGCGGCAGCGGCGGCGGGGTCGCGCCGAACATCGGCGAGACCTCCGGCACCTGCGAGGCCGGCGTCCATTGCGGCATCCCGGACTTCCACACGAGGGTCTCCCGGGTCAGCGTGCCGGAGGAGATCTGCTGCCCCAGCTGGTTGCGGTCGAACGGGCCGAGCTGCTGGCCGTTCGCCCCGAGGAACCACTGCTCGGACTGCGGCAGCGGCGGCGGCATCTGCGGCGTCGGCGCGGACGGCGGCTGCTGCTGGTACTGCTGCTGTGGCTGCTGCTGGTACTGGGGCTGCTGCTGGTACTGCTGCTGCGGCGCGCCCTGCGGCCCGGCGGCCCGCTGGCCGAGCGCCATGCCGAGGCCGATGCCCAGGCCTTCACCCGCGCCGCCCTGGTTGTTCGCGGCCGCCTCGATCGCATTGGCGGACTGGAACTTCGTGTACTGGTCGAGATCGCCGACCACGCCCATCTGGGTCCGCTTGTCCATCGCGGCCTCGACCTCGGGCGGGACCGAGATGTTCTCGATGATGAACTTCGAGATCTCGATGCCGTTGGTGCGCAGTTCGACGTTGAGCGCGTTGGCGATCGCGCCGCCGATCCGGTCCTGCTGGGTGACCAGGTCGAGCATCGGCACCTTCGCCGCGGCGATAGCCGGGCCGAGCTTGCCGATGATCATCTGCCGGAGGTACTCGGAGACCTCCTCGGTGCGGAACTGCGGGTCGGTGCCCGCGAGCTCCTTGAGCAGTGCGACCGGCTCGACGACGCGCACCGCGTACCCGCCGAACGCGCGGAGCCGGACCATGCCGAACTCCGGGTCGCGCAGGATGATCGGGTTCTGCGTCCCCCACTTGAGGTCGGTGAACTGCCGCGTGTTGACGAAGTAGACCTCGGCCTTGAACGGCGAGTTGAACCCGTACTTCCAGCCCTTGAGGGTGGACATGATCGGCATGTTCTGCGTCTGCAGCGTGTACATGCCCGGCGGGTAGGCGTCGGCGACCTGGCCCTCGTTGACGAAGACCGCGGCCTGCGATTCGCGGACGGTGAGCTTGGCGCCCATCTTGATCTCGTTCTCGTAGCGCGGGAAGCGCCACACGATCGTGTCCCGGCTGTCGTCGGTCCACTCGATGATGTCGATGAACTCGCCGCGGATCTTGTCGAAAATCCCCACGCCCTGGCCCCCGTAGCCTTCGTCGGTTCCGGGCCGTCTCCGGCCCGCCGACACAGTACCGTGCGCTCCGTCGAGGCGCGGGTTGTTGGCTCGGGTCACGAGGCGGGCCGCACCGCCCACTGCCGGAATCGGTCATCATGAGCTTGGCGGCCATGAACGGCGTGGCCGCAGGGCCGCGGCGGTCGAGCGGCCGGAACCGGAGGTGCGGTGGCGCGCTGGACGACCGGGGAGTCGGTGCTCACCCGGGGTGCGCGGGTGCTGGAGGCGTTCGACGCCGAGCACCGGGTGCTCACGGTCGCCGAGATCGCGCGGAAGGCGGGCCTGCCGGTGCCGACCGTGCACCGGCTCGTGGCGCAGCTGCTCGACGTCGGGTTCCTGGAACGTGAAGAAGGGCACCGCGTCCGGATCGGTCTGCACCTGTGGGAGCTGGCGGCGCTGGGCGCGCGGGCGCTGGACCTGCGGGAAGCCGCGATGCCGTACCTGGAGGACGTGCACGTCGCGACGCGCCAGCACACACAGCTGAGCGTGCTGGAGGGCAAGGACGTGCTCGTCGTCGAGTGGCTGAAGGCGCGCAAGGCCCTCAAGCAGCTGATCCTGCACGCCGGGCGCCGCGTGCCGGCGCACGTGGTCGCGGGCGGCGCGGTGCTGCTGGCGCACGCGGGCAAGGACCTGCAGGACGAGGTCCTCGCGGGACCCCTCGCGCGGTTCAACGACAAAACTCCTACGGATCCGGAGGAATTGCGGCGATTGTGGGCGTATGCGAAGAAGTACGGCTACGTCGTCTGCGACGGGTTCGTGAGCCCCCACGCGGTGAGCGTTGCGGTACCCGTCACGGGGCGCGAGGGCGAGGTCGTGGCCGCGATCGGGGTTGTGGTGCCGGCCGAGGACGCGCAGCCGATGACGTTCGTCCCCGTCCTGCTGGCGGCGGCGCACGGGATCGGGCGCGCGCTGCGGTCGCCGGTGGCCGAACAGCCCACGCGGATGTGGCCGTACCGTCCGCCCGCGTGAGCCCGGATTCCATTGATTGGAGTCTCCGTTGAGGGCTCCGACGCCCGGCCGCTTCAGTGAGTGGTGATCGGCCACCACGAACGAGGAGCAACCATGGACGTCGGCACCGCGTACGGACGCAAGCCCGGCCAGTCGCTGCTGGAGCTGACCCAAGTCGGGCCGGGCACGCCGTACGGCGAGGTCCTGCGCCGCTACTGGCAGCCCGTCGCGCTGTCTGCCGACGCCACCACGACCCCGAAGCGGCTGCGGATCCTCGGTGAGGACCTGATCCTGTTCCGCACCCGCCGCGGCGCGACCGGCCTGCTCGCGCCCGACTGCGCGCACCGCGGCGCGTCGCTGTTCTACGGCGGCGTGGAGGACGACGGCATCCGGTGCTGTTACCACGGCTGGGTTTTCGACACCGAAGGCCGCTGCCTCGAGCAGCCGTGCGAGCCGGAGCTCGGCCGGCACCGCGACCGCGTGCGCCAGCCGTGGTACCCGGTTCGCGAGTACCACGGCCTGGTCTTCGCCTACCTCGGCCCGCCGGAGCGCAAGCCGGCGTTCCCCGTCTACGACGTGCTGGAGGACCTCGGCGAGGGCGAAGCCGTGTACGCGGACGACAAGAGCTTCGGCGCCGGCGGCCCCGCCGAGGTGGACTTCAACTGGTTGCAGCACTGGGAAAACGTGATGGACCAGTTCCACATCCCGATCCTGCACGCGCGGTTCTCCGGCAACCAGTTCATCCCGGAGATGGCCGTGCTGCCCGAGTGCACGTTCTCCTACACCGAGCAGGGCGTGCGCGTGACGGCGATGCGCGATTTCTCCGGCGGCCGAGTGCTCACGCGCCTGACCGACGTCGTGTTCCCCAACATCCGCCTGATCCCCGGCCCGCGCCTGACCGTGATGGGGCCGACGCCGATCGTCGGCTGGGCGGTGCCGTTCGACGACACGCACTTCAAGGTGTTCACGCTGTTCCGCGCCACCAGCCCCGACTACCTCGAGACCGAGAGCCTCAAGCTCGGCGACGGCAAGAACTGGCACGAGCTCACCGAGGAGGAGCACCAGCGCTACCCGAGCGACTACGAGGCGCAGAAGTCGCAGGGGCCGACCGCGGTGCACTCGCGCGAGTTCCTGACCACGACCGACCAGGGCGTCGCGATGCTGCGGCGCATGATGGCCAAGCAGATCAAGGCCGTCGCCGACGGCGGTGACCCGGTGGGCGTCGTGCGCGAGGGCGACACCACGACGTACCACGTGCTGGCGGGCAGCTACTTCGACGGCGTGCCGGCGGCTTCGCGGTGACCGACCTCCGGGTGGTGAGCCTGACGTGGGAGGCGGACGGCGTGCTGTCGGTCGTCCTCGCCGACCCGTCGGGCGGCCCTGTGCCGTCGTGGACGCCCGGGGCGCACGTGGACGTCGAACTCGGCGGCCTGCGGCGCAGCTACTCGCTGTGCGGAGATCCTTCGGACGACCGGGTGCTGAAGATCGCGGTGCTGCGCGAGCCGGCCGGGCGGGGTGGTTCGGAGTTCGTCCACACGCGACTGCGCCCGGGTGACGTGGTGCCGGTTTCCGTGCCGTTGAACAACTTCGAACTCGTCGACGCGCCGTCGTACGTGTTCATCGCCGGCGGGATCGGCATCACGCCGGTGCTGCCGATGCTCACGGTTGCCGCTGCGCGGGGCGCTTCGTGGCGCCTCGTGTACGGCGGCCGGCGACGGACGTCGATGGCCTTCCTGGACGTGCTCGCGGACTTCGGCGCCGCGGTGGCGGTGCGCCCGGAGGACGAGTTCGGCCGGCTGGACCTCGACGAGGCGCTGAAAGAGACCACTTCGGACACTGTCGTCTACTGCTGCGGGCCCGAATCCTTGCTGACGGCTGTGGAACAGCGGTGCCTTGACCACGGGCGGCAGCTGCGCGTGGAGCGGTTCGCCGCCAAACCGGTCGAGTCTTCGTTGCCGGCCAACGCGTTCGAGGTGGTCTGCGCCCGCTCGGGGGTGACCGCGACCGTCGGCCCGGACCAGAGCGTGCTGTCCGTGCTGGAGGACGCCGGGCTGCCGGTCCTGTACTCCTGCCAGGACGGCATCTGCGGCACCTGCGAAACCACCGTGCTCGAGGGCGACCTCGACCACCGCGACTCCGTGCTCACCGCCGCCGAGCGCCAGTCCGGCGACACGATGTTCATCTGCGTGTCGCGGTGCACCTCGTCGCGGCTGGTTCTCGACCTTTAGGAGGTCTCTTCGTGCGCCCCATCGCAGTTCTCGAGGTCGACGGCGTCCTCGCCCTCGACGACCCGCGCGTCCCCGTCGTCGAGACGGTGGTCCACACCTACGGCCACCGCTGGGCCCGCCCCATCAACATCCCCATCGGCGCCGCCGACGTGCTTCGCCGCCTCGTCGCCGAGTTCGACGTGGTGTGGGCGAGCTCGTGGTCCCACAACGCGCATCCCGCTCTGCAGGAGGCCCTCGACCTGCCCGCCGAACCGTGGCCGTTCCTGCCCGTGCAGTTCCGCAAGCTGCCCGCCATCCGCACCCACGCCGCCGGCCGCCCGTGGGTCTGGATCGACGACGCCATCCACGACCTCGGCCCCATCCCCGCCCCCAAAGACGGCCTCCTCGTCCCGGTCGACCCCCGGGTCGGCATCATGGCCATCGATCCGGTCGCCCTGCGCGAGGAAGTGTTCGAACGGGTCACCGTCCGAGCATCCAGCGGATGATGTCGAAGAACTCCTTGGCGTAGACGTGGGGTTCGTCCGCGGCGTCGGCGACCTGGTCCGCCCAGCGGTGGACCTCCGCGTAGCGCGGGACGCGGTCGGCTTCGTAAGCCTGCAACGCACCCGGGACGTCGGGGTGCGCGGTGAGCAGGTCCGCGAGGACGGCCGCGTCCTCGATGCCCAGGGAGGCGCCCGAGGTGATGTGCGGGGACCCGGCGTGGGCGGAGTCGCCGGCGAGGGCGACGTGGCGAGAGACCCAGCGGTGTTGCCGGGGCACGTACAGCACGCGGTTGCGCACGACGCGGTCCTCCGGCGTCGCCTCGATGGCTTCGCGCGGGGCGAACGGCCAGCCGCCGTTGTAGAGGTGGGGGACGCGGGCCAGGGCTTCTCCCTTGCCGGATCCGTTGACGGGCGGGGCTTTCAGCTGCGCGATGACCCAGAACACCGTGCCGCCGCCGCTGCGGACGACGCCGCCGCGGGTGCGTTCGCGGCCGATGACGTAGCGCTCGACGGTGATCTCCGGGATCGCGCTCTCCGCGACGATCCCACGCCACGCCAGGTGGCCCGGGTGCTCCCGCGCCGTCTCGCCCGGTGACAGCTGCTCGCGCACTCGCGAATACACCCCGTCGGCGCCGACGAGGAGGACGGCGTCGATCGCGGTGCCGTCCGCGAGTTCCACGACGACGCCCTCGTCGTGGTCGCGGTAGCCGGTGACCTGCGCGCCCGTGCGCAGGTGGTCCGGACCGAGAGCTTCGGCGAGGAGTTCGTTGAGGCGCTGGCGGGTCAGCACCACGTAGTCGACGTCGGCGAGATCGCCGTAGTACTCGTCCACGACCTGACCGGCCGGGTCCTGGTACCGGATCCCGCTCGGCACACCCGCCGCACGGATCGTCTCGCCGGCGCCCAGCCGGTCGAACACCGCGAGCGCGTTCGCCCACAACCCGAGCGCGGCGCCGACGCCGCGGATCTCCGGATCCTGTTCGCACACCAGCGTTTCGAACCCCGCCCGCCCCACCGCCAGCCCGGTCGTCAACCCGACCACACCGCCCCCGGCGACCACGGCCCGTTTCGCACCCTGGACATCTTCCTCGGCCGGAGCCTCGTGTGACAACCCGGAACCCTCGCCGCGAGAAGACGTTACCCGGCAACGAATTTCGTACCGTACTTGCGCAGTACTTCACGGCTGTAACGATCCCCGCCTGTTCTTCGACAACGCGGCGCACGTTCATCTTTCCGAGGAGGGGTTCGAGTTGTTGCGGAAACTGGGAATCGCACTGGCCGCCTGCGCGCTGGTCGCCGGCTGCGGCGTCGGGACGGCACCTACGGGAACCGGCGGCGTGGTCGCCCCCGCCACCACTTTCTCAACGCCGATCCCCACCCCGACAACGGAAACCGCCCCGCCCACCGCGATCACGACCACGACCGATGCACCACCGGTCACCTCATCGAAGGCCGCCACCCCGAAGATCACGGCCCCGAAAACGACCACGGCGAAGCCCAAAACCACCACCGCCACCCCACACCCCACCTCGACGACCTGCGGCACGGACTACTACCGCAACTCCTCGGGCGTCTGCGTCCACCGCCCGTCCACCAACCCCTCCGGCGCCACGGCGATCTGCAAAGACGGCTCCTACAGCTACAGCCAACACCGCTCCGGCACCTGCTCCGGCCACGGCGGCGTCAAGACCTGGCTCTGACAACACCACCAGGGGCACGCACCGCCATACGCACCGCAACAAATCCACTCAACGAGGATGCGCCCAGCCCCTGCCCGCCACCTCAACCGGCGACGACCACGCATACGACACCGCCGCCAAACTATGCAGCAAGTCCTGCACCCAGCCCTGCCGCGCATCCCGATCGGCGACGCACCACGCATACGAATCCGCCGCCGAACTATGCAACTGAGGATGCGCCCAGCCCCTGCCCGGCACCCCGAACGGCGTCGCACCACGCGCATACGCAACCGCCGCCCAACCACCCCACTGAGGATGCGCCCAGCCCCTGCCCGGCACCTCGATCCGAAGCTTCCACACGGCCGCCGACCCCGTGTCAAGGCACGCTTTCCCGCCTTGACACGGGGTCAGCGGCCGTAGTCACACTCAAGCTTCGGGGTGCCTACGCACCGCAACACGCCCCCGCGCAGGACCGCATCAGCACCACAACCCAACCGCAGCCGCCCCCGCGCAGGACCGCATCCCCACCACAACCCCATCCCACATCCCCATTGTCCAAAATGACTGCTCCATTCAGCCCAGTCCCCAAAGTCTGATCAATCACGAATCTCCCCTCTTGATCCCTCCACCCGGTACCGTCCCTTCCGGTATCATGTACGAGTAACCGGGAGCCGGAGTGACTCACAGAGGTGGGCGGGCCATCGTCGTGGTCCTCGCTTCCTGCGGTTTGGTCGCGTCGTTCATGCAGACGCTGGTCGTGCCACTCATCCCGGCGTTCCCGCAGCTCCTCAACGCCACCGCCACCGACGCGTCCTGGGTCGTCACCGTTACGCTCCTCGCCGGCGCCGTCATCACCCCGGTCGCGGGGCGGCTGGGCGACCTCTACGGCAAGCGCCGCATCCTCCTCGCGAGCCTCGGCGTCCTCGTCATCGGTTCAGTCATTTCCGCGCTGACGAGTTCGCTCGCCCTGATGGTCGTCGGGCGGGGGCTGCAGGGGTGCGCGATGGGCGTGATCCCGCTGGGCATCAGCATCATGCGCGACGAGCTTCCCCCGGAACGCGTGAGCGGCGCCGTGTCGCTCATGAGCGCGACGCTCGGTGTCGGCGGCGCCATCGGGCTGCCGCTCGCCGCCGTGGTCGCCGAAAACGCCGACTGGCACGTGCTCTTCTGGGGTTCCGCGGCCCTCGGCGTCGCGTGCGCGGCCTTGATCTTCCGCTACGTCGGCGAATCCCCGCTCCGCACGCCCGCGCCCTTCGACTACGCCGGCGCGTTCGGCCTCGTCGCCGGGCTCACGGGCCTGCTGCTCCCCATCGTCAAGGGCGGCGAGTGGGGCTGGGGCAGCCCGGCCACACTCGGTTGCGCCGCCGCGGCCGTGGTCGTGCTGCTGGCGTGGGGCTGGTACCAGCGGCGTCGCCGCGATCCGCTCGTGGACCTGCGCGTGTCGGCGCGCCGGCCGGTGCTGTTCACGAACCTGGCGTCGATCCTCGTCGGCTTTTCCATGTACGCCATGGCTTTGTCGTTCCCGCAGCTGCTGCAGGCGCCGTCGGCGACCGGCTACGGGCTCGGCCAGACCATGGTCGAAGCGGGCCTCAGCCTCGCCCCCAACGGCCTGGTCATGATGGCCCTGTCACCCGTCTCCGCGCGGATCACGAACCGCTACGGCGCGCGCACCACGCTGATGACCGGCTCCATCGTGATCGCCGTCGGGTACGTGTTCGCGATCCTGCTGATGGACAACGTCGCCGAGCTGATCGCCGCGTCCGTGATCATCGGCGCGGGTGTCGGCATCGCGTACGCGGCCATGCCGGCGCTGATCATGGGCTCGGTGCCCCTGACGGAAACGGCTTCAGCCAACGGGCTCAACTCGCTCATGCGCTCCGTCGGCACCTCGACGTCCAGCGCGGTGATGGCCACGCTGCTCGCCCAGCTGACCATCACCGTGGGCGCGCTCACCGTCCCGTCGCTCACCGGCTTCCGCACGACGTTCGCCGTCGCGGCCGTCGCCGCGCTCATCGGGCTGGGGCTCACGGCCCTGGTGCCCCGAGTCCGCGCGAAGACGGCCGCTCCGGAACCGGCAGCGGTGTAAAAGGTCTAGAGCAGCGGCGGCACCGCCGCGTCGATCAGGTGCGGGCCCGGCTCCGCCAGCGCCCGGCTGAACTGCTCGGCCAGCTCCTCGGCCGTGGTCGCGCGGGTGGCGGGCACGCCCATGCCTTCGGCGATCTTCACGAAGTCGAGGTCCGGCCGGCTGAGGTCGAGCAGGTCCTTCGCCTTCGGCCCGTCCGGGGACGCCCCCACGCGCTGCAGCTCCATCCGCAAGATCGCGTACGCGTGGTTGTTGAGGATGACCGTGGTGACGTTCAGGTTCTCCCGCGCCTGCGTCCACAGCGCGGAGATCGTGTACATCGCGCTGCCGTCGGACTGCAGGTTGAGCACCGGCCGCGACGGCGCGGCGATCGCGGCGCCCGTGGCCACCGGCATGCCGTAGCCGATCGCGCCGCCGGTGAGCGTGAGGACGTCGTGGCGCGGGGCGCCCGCCGTCGCGGCGGGCAGCAGCAGGCCGGACGTGTTGGCCTCGTCGGCGATGATCGCCTGCTCGGGCAGCAGCGCGCCGATCACCTCGACCCAGTTCTGCGCCGTGAGCGGACCGCTCGGCAGCGCCGGCCGCGACGCCTCCTGCAGCACCGGCGCGACGTCGCCGGCCACCAGGTTCGCGACGTCGCTCAGCGCGGTCACCACGTCCTGGCCGGCTTCGGCGAGCGTGTGCACCTTCGCGCCTTCCGGCACGAGCACGCTCGCCTTGCCCGGGTAGGCGAAGAACGACACCGGCGCCCTGGTGCCGGCCACGATCACGTGCTTCACGCCGTCGAGCTGGTACATCGCCTGCTCCGACAGGTACCCGAGCCGCTCGATGTTCGGCAGGCCCGCGCCGCGTTCGAGCCGCGACGGGAACGTCTCCACGAGCGCCTTCGCGCCCGTCGCCGCGGCGATCCGGCTGGTGGCGAGCAGTCCGGCCTCGCGGCACGCGGCGCCACCGATCAGCAGCGCGACCGGCTCGCCGCTGCGCAGCACCTCGGCGATCGTCTTCACGGTCGTCGCGTCGACGCCCTGCGGCGCGCGCGGCGGGATCGGCGCGCACGTCTCGCCCCCGTCACCCCACGACACGTCGGCGGGCAGGATCAGCGTGGCCACCCGGCCCGGCGCGTCGAGCGAGGCCGCGACGGCCGCGGCCGCGTCGGCGCCGACGTCCTTCGTGTGCCCGGACCGGCGTACCCAGCCTTCGAGCGAACCCGCGACAGCCTCGATGTCGGACTCCAGCGGGGCGTCGTACTGCTTGTGGTACGTCGCGTGGTCGCCGATCACGTTCACGATCGGCGTGTGCGCGCGCCGCGCGTTGTGCAGGTTCGCGAGACCGTTGCCCAGCCCCGGGCCGAGGTGCAGCAGCGTCGCGGCGGGCTTGCCGGCGATGCGCGCGTAACCGTCGGCCGCGCCGGTCACCACGCCCTCGAACAGCCCGAGCACGCCCCGCATCTCCGGCACGGAGTCGAGCGCCGCGACGAAGTGCATTTCCGACGTGCCGGGGTTCGAGAAGCACACCTCGACCCCGGAGTCGACGAGGGTGCGGATCAGGGACTGGGCGCCGTTCATGTGGCTCACTTTCTGGTCGAGGCCCGAGGATTCAGTCGAAGAGGACACCGGGGTTGAGGATGCCGGCGGGGTCGAAGCCCTGCTTGATCCGGCGCAGCAGCTCGAGCTTCGCCGGGTCTTCGAGTTCCTTGTGGTACTTGGTCTTCGTGCGGCCGAGGCCGTGCTCGCCGGAGATCGCGCCGCCGAGGTCCATGGCGTGCGCGAAGATGTCGGTGAGCAGCTTCGAGCGCGTTTCGGGGTCCTTGCAGAAGATCGCGAGGTGCACGTTGCCGTCGCCGGCGTGGCCGCAGCCGATCGCGCCGCCGCCCGCGGTCTGCGCCAGCTCCCGCGCCTTGGTGAGGAACTCCGCCATCGCCGAGCGGGGCACGACGACGTCGATCACGTCGTCCGCGCCGGCCGATTTCGCGGACCAGAAGGCCTTTTCCCGCGCTTCGATGAGTTTGCGCGCGGAGCCGCCTTCGAGCACGTACACGTCGACCGCGCCGAGTTCGTCCAGCAGTTCACCGAGCGTCTCGACGTCTTCGTGGAGCCGGTCGTCGCGGCGGTTCTCCAGCGCCACCACCAGGTACGCCTGCACCTTGTCGCGGATCGCGTCGGGGACGCCGAGCTCCAGCTTCTCGTTGTAGACGATGGCGGCCATCGTGAGGTTGTCGATGTACTCGACGATGTGGGGTGTGAGCCCGCTCGCGACGATCTTCGGGACGGCTGCCAGCACCTGGTCGAAGTCGTCGAACGGAGCGAGCACGGTGGCGCCGTGCGGCAGTCGCGGGTGCAGTTTCACGATCACCTCGGTGGCGAGCGCGAGCGTGCCTTCGGAGCCGATGATCAGCTGCGTGAGGTCGTAGCCGGTGGACACTTTGGACGTGCGCCCGCCCGTGCGGATGATCTCGCCGGTGGGCAGCACGGCCTGCAGGCCGACGACGTTGCTGCGCGTCACGCCGTACTTGATCGCCCGCATTCCGCCGGCGTTGGTGGCGACGTTGCCGCCGATGCTCGAGCTCAGCTCGCCGGGGTAGACGGGGTAGGTGAGGTCCACCTCGGCCGTGCGCTGGTCCAGTTCGGCCAGCGTCACGCCCGGCTGCACGACCGCGACGTGGTTGACGGTGTCGATCTCGAGCACTGCGTTCATCCGCTCGAACGACACGAGCAGGCCGCCTTCGAGGGGCCGCGCCGCCGCCGACAGGCCGGTGCCGGACCCGCGCGCCGTCACGGGGACCCCGGCTTCCGCCGCGGCCTTCAGCAGCGCCGAAACTTCCTCGGCGTTCTGCGGCTTCGCGACGTACGCGGGCTTCTGCTGCTGCACGCTCAGCGCTTCGTCGTGGGCGTAGTCGTCGGAGATCGCTTCGCCGACCAGCAGGTTTTCCGCCCCGACGATGTCCGCGAGCCGTGCGCCGACGTCACTCATCTGCTGCCACTCCTCCTGCGCCCTTGCCTGGTTACCGAAGCGTAGTACGACAGGCGGGAAGGCCGCTATGAAACATCTTCATGTTTCAGGGAGAGGTGTTGCGAAGGGATCGTTCGCTCGGCAGGCGCCGACCGGAGTGGTGGCGGGGTGATTGGCGGCGCGCTGCCGCCGTACGCAGAAAGAAAAGGCATTTTCGGCGACGCCCCGCGTGCCGCCGAAAACAGCCGGAAAATAGAGGGTGGGCCAGCCGGACAATGCGCGTGGCCCGGATATTCGTGATTATCGCCCGAGGGGGCCGGCCCGCGCCAACAGACCGGCCCCGTCGTTCGAATCCCGCCGTCGGATCAGACGAGCCAGCCGAGCACGTGCGCCAGGTGGGCGAGCAGACCAGTGATCAGGTCGTGGCCGTGGTGCGCGTGCTGGATGAACGTGTGCATCGAGGGGCTCCTTGTTCTGATTTCGTGTTCAGTTGTGCTCTCGCGAGGAGCGGTCGAAGATTTTCACCGACCCGGCGCGCTGTCAAAAAACGAATCGCCGCGCCAAGCGAGCGTCACGAATCTTCCAGCCTAAACGCGTAAGGCTTTCGTGTTCGGGGCTGGGGTGCCATTGTGGACGGACGGCGACAGTCGGTAGCGGAGAGCGAAGTTGATCACGCTGGGTAGCAGAACGTCGTTGCGGCAACCGGGCGGCGTCGTTACCCGAACCGGTGATCGGCCTGCCACTAATGGTGAGTCCCGCAGGTTCACACGCCCGGGTGACGAAGAGGTCGTGTCAAAGCCGGCGACGCACCCGTCAGGACTTCGTCAACGGCCGGAGTTCCTTGCGCCAGAGCGCTTTAGCGTCGCCGGCGAAGGAGGTGGACCGTGCCCGCACCGCTGCACGTGACCGGCTATCGGAAGGCCGTCGAGATCATCGACGTGCTCACCGAGGGTGAGGCTGAGTTCACCGAGCTGCGCAGGCGCACCCGACTGTCGCGTCGCTGGCTCGCGCGCGTACTCCGGGTGCTCGCTGCCGAAGGGCTCGTCACGCGCGTCGGCACGTGGGACGAGCGCCCCGCGCCGGACACGCGGTTCGCGCTCACCCGCGAAGGCCGCTGCCTCGCCGACGAGCTCGCGGACCTGGACGTCTGGACGGCGCTCTACGAGAACTACGTCAACGGCGCCAGCTGACCCGGGGGGTGGGGCACAGCCGGGCGGCGCCGGCCGGACAGGGGCGGGCGCCGACCGGGCTGGGGACGGCGAAGGCCTCCGCGCCGTGCGGACACCGGACGCGGAGGCCTTCGCTTGGGACAGGGAAAATTCACTCCGCTCGCGCGTACGTGAGCGTCTCGCCTTCGACCCCGCGCAGCCACAGGTCCTGAGCGGCCGCGGCCATCTCCGCGAGCCCCTCTTCGATCGTGGCGAACACGTTGCCCGGCACCCAGCCGGCGTCGCCGTTGATGAGGAGGTTGTTGCGGCCGTAGAAGATCGCGAGGTCCGTGGCGCCCTGATCGGCGTGGGCTTCGCTGCCTTCGTCGTAGCCGTACGCGGGGTTGCCGATCTCCCACGGCTCGAACCCGAAGTACACGACGTCGCCCGGGATCGGCGTGATCGTCGGGTTCTCACGGCCCACCTTGGGCTTCGCGAACGGCGGCACGAGGGTGTAGATCTCGTTGCGCGCGTACTTGGCGTGGTAGGCCGAGCCGCTCTGCGGCAGCGCGTCCCACAAGGCCTGGCAGGTGCGCGGCGCCTCGGCGTCGAGCAGCCGCGCGCGGCAGGTGACGCCGCGCTTGTCGAGCGTGATCGTGATGTAGCGCGCCATGGTTCAGCTCCCCGCCGTCACGGAAGCGACGACGTCGCCCCAGATCTTCAACGCGTCGTCGACCTGCTCGGCGTTCACGACGAGCGGCGGCACCATGCGCACCACGTTCGAGTAGGCGCCGCAGGTGAGCAGCAGCAGGCCGTTCTTCGCCGCCGTCTGCTGGGCCGCGGCGGCCGTCGCACCGTCCGGCTCACCGTCGGCGGTGGTGAACTCCGTGCCCACGAGCAGGCCGAGCCCGCGCACCTCGCCGATCGCCGGCGTCTTGTCCGCGATCAGCCGCGCGCCTTCGAGCAGCTGGCGGCCGCGTTCGGCGGCGTTCTCGACCAGGTTCTCGTCGCGGATCACGTCGAGCGTCGCGAGCGCAGCGGCGCACGACACCGCGTTGCCGCCGTACGTGCCGCCCTGCGAACCCGGGTACGCCTTCGCCATCAGCTCCTGCGAAGCGGCGATACCCGACAGGGGGAACCCGCTCGCGAGGCCCTTGGCGATGAGCACGACGTCGGGTGTGATGCCGAAGTGGTCGTGGCCCCAGAACTTGCCCGTGCGGCCGAAGCCGGCCTGGATCTCGTCGACCACCAGCACGATCCCGTGGCGGTCGGCGCGCTCGCGCAGCCCGGCCATGAACTCGCTGTTGGCCGGCACGTAACCGCCCTCGCCGAGCACCGGCTCGACGAAGAACGCGGCGGTCTCGTTCGGCGCGGACACCGTCTGGAAGAGGTAGTCGAGCTCGCGCAGCGCGAACTTCGTCGCCGTGTCCTGGTCCCAGCCGTAGTGGTACGCGTACGGGAACGGCGCCACGTGCACGCCGCCCATGAGCGGCGAGATACCGGCGCTGAACCGCGTGCCCGACGTGGTCATCGTGGCGGCGGCGA
Organism: Amycolatopsis sp. NPDC051903; assembly: GCF_044452505.1. Taxonomy (NCBI): domain Bacteria; kingdom Bacillati; phylum Actinomycetota; class Actinomycetes; order Pseudonocardiales; family Pseudonocardiaceae; genus Amycolatopsis; species Amycolatopsis sp. NPDC051903. The sequence goes on from NZ_JBITBT010000006.1 coordinate 118,664, forward strand.
CGGTGCGGCCGTGGAAGCCGCCCTGGAACACGATCACGTTGGGGCGCTTGGTCGCCTGGCGCGCGAGCCGCAGCGCGGCCTCGACCGCCTCGCTGCCGGAGTTCGAGTAGAACAGCGAGTCGAGACCCGTCGGCAGCACCTCGCCGAGGCGCTTCGTGAGCTCCAGCAGTGGCTTGTGCATCACGGTCGTGTACTGGCCGTGGATGAGCTTGCCGATCTGTTCGCGGGCGGCCTCGACGACGCGTGGGTGGCAGTGGCCGGTACTCGTCACGCCGATCCCCGCGGTGAAGTCGAGGTGACGTTTCCCGTCGACGTCGTAGAGGTAGACCCCTTCACCGTGGTCGACCACGACGGGAGTTGCCTGCTTGAGCAGCGGGGACAGCTGGGCCATGCGGCGCTCCTGGTTCTGGTGTGAGGTTGCGCTTGAGTGCGCTGTGAGTGGTTGTCGATTGTTGACAATATCCATAGCATGGCCTCGGGACAACACGGAGGAGCGAGCTGGATGAGCGCGATCACTGAAGCCGGCGTCGTCGGCGCGGTCGACAAGGAACTCTTCATCGGCGGCAAGTGGGTGCCCGCCAAGAGTGGCAAGACGTTCGAGGTGCAGGATCCGTCGACCGGCGCCGCACTGTGCGAGGTGGCGGACGCCGGCCCCGAAGACGGGATGGCGGCGCTGGACGCGGCCGTCGCGGCGCAGGCGGGCTGGGCCGTCGTCGCGCCCCGCGAACGAGGCGAGATCCTCCGCCGGGCCTACGACAAGCTGATCGAGCGCCGCGACGAGCTGGCGCTGCTGATGACGCTCGAAATGGGCAAGCCGCTGGCCGAGGCGGCGGGCGAGATCACCTACGCGGCGGAGTTCTTCCGCTGGTTCGCCGAGGAGGCCGTGCGCATCGACGGCGGGTACGCCACCGCGCCCAACGGCGTCGGGCGCTTCTTGATCACGAAGCAGCCGGTGGGCCCGACGCTGCTGATCACGCCATGGAACTTCCCGATGGCCATGGGCACGCGCAAGATCGGCCCGGCCGTCGCCGCGGGCTGCACCATGGTGATCAAACCGGCCGCGCAGACGCCGCTGTCGATGCTGGCGCTGGCGTCGATCCTCGCGGAGGCGGGGCTGCCCGAGGGCGTGCTGAACGTCGTCACGACCACCGACGCGGGTGGCGTGGTGGAGCCGCTGATCCGCGACGGCCGCGCGCGCAAGCTGTCGTTCACCGGGTCGACCGCGGTGGGGCGCAAGCTGCTGGAGCAGTGCGCGGAGAAGGTGCTGCGCACGTCGATGGAGCTGGGCGGCAACGCGCCGTTCGTCGTGTTCGACGACGCGGACCTCGACGCGGCCGTCGAGGGCGCGATGCAGGCGAAGATGCGCAACATCGGCGAGGCGTGCACGGCGGCGAACCGCTTCTACGTGCAGCGCGGCGTGGCCGACGAGTTCTCGCGGCGGCTCACCGAGCGCATGCAGGCGCTGGCCATGGGCCGCGGCACCGAGGACGGCGTGGTCGTGGGCCCGCTGATCGACGAGGCCGCCGTGCGCAAGGTGACCGAGCTGGTCAAGGACGCCACCGACCGCGGCGCGCGCGTGCTCACCGGCGGCGCGACCGTCGACGGGCCGGGCCACTTCTACCAGGCCACGGTGCTCACCGACGTGCCCACGGACGCGCGCATGGCGGCGGAGGAGATCTTCGGGCCGGTCGCGCCGATCACGCCGTTCGACACCGAGGACGAGGTCGTCGAGAAGGCCAACAACACCGAGTACGGCCTGGTGTCCTACCTCTACACCAGCGACGTGAAGCGCGCGCTGCGCGTGTCCGAACGCCTCGAGGCGGGCATGATCGGGCTCAACCAGGGCATCGTCTCCAACCCGGCGGCGCCGTTCGGCGGCATCAAGCAGTCGGGCCTCGGGCGCGAGGGCGGCACGGTCGGCATCGACGAGTTCCTCGAGACCAAGTACATCGCGGTGAGCCTGTGAGTGAGTACCGGATCGCGAGCATCCCCGGCGACGGCATCGGAGTCGACGTCACGGTGGAGGCCCGCAAGGTCCTCGACGCCGCGGCGGCCAAGCACGGCTTTTCCTTGCAGTGGACGGAGTTCGACTGGAGCTGCGAGCGCTACACCAAGACCGGCTCGATGATGCCGGACGACGGGGTGGCGCAATTGGCGGCGTTCGACGGCATCCTGCTGGGTGCCGTCGGGTTCCCCGGCGTGCCGGACCACGTTTCCCTGTGGGGCCTGCTGATCCCGCTGCGGCGGGCGTTCCAGCAGTACGTGAACCTGCGGCCGGTGCGGCTGCTGCCGGGCACCACGTCGGTGCTCGCGGGGCGCACGGCCGAGGAGCTGGAGATGGTGATCGTCCGCGAGAACTCCGAAGGGGAGTACTCGGCGATCGGCGGACGGCACAACTCCGGGCGGCCCGACGAGTTCGTGCTGCAGGAGTCGGTCTTCACGCGCGTGGGCGTGGAGCGGATCATCCGCTACGCGTTCGAGCTGGCGCGCACGCGTTCTTCGCGCGTGACTTCCGCGACGAAGTCCAACGGGCTCATCCACTCGATGCCGTTCTGGGACGAGATCTTCGCCGAGGTCGCGGCGAAGTACCCGGACGTCGAAAGTGGACAGATGCACGTCGACGCGCTGGCCGCGCGCATGGTCCAGGCGCCCGAGAAGCTCGACGTGGTGGTGGGGTCGAACCTCTTCGGCGACATCCTGAGCGACCTGGCGGCCGCCGTCACGGGCGGACTGGGCATGGCGCCGTCCGGAAACATCAACCCATCGGGTGAGTTTCCGTCGATGTTCGAAGCGGTCCACGGGAGCGCTCCGGACATCGCCGGCCAGGGCATCGCCAACCCGGTGGCGCAGATCCTGGCGGGCGCGATGCTGCTCGAACACCTGGGCGAAACCGTTGCCGCGCAAGCGATCCGCACGTCCGTCGACGAGGTGCTCACGGCCGGCGCCGAGCTCACCCCGGACCTCGGCGGTTCCTCTACCACAACTCGGCTCGGCACGGCGGTGGCCGAAGCGCTCCGCTGATTTTTCGTCAGTGCTCCCCGCTTCACTCTTCCTCGACCGACCGGGACCCGCCGGCCGGGGAAACGCTTCGCGAGCCGGAGCAGGGGGAGCAGGGCACCGATGTGCGAGCAGTGTGAGTACCCGGGCAGATCCGGGCAGGAGTACGTGGCGGAGATCCTCGCGCGGATCGAGGAGTACGGCTGGTGCGTCCAGGGCGTGCTGGGAACGGATTCCCGGCCGCCCTGGGCGTACACGGTCGGCCTGACGGCCCACGGGCTGCCGGAGCTCCTGGTCGCCGGCCTGCCGCCGCAACCGGCGGAGGCGTTGCTGACCGCGGTGGCCGAACGCGCGATCGGTGCGGGGCCGCCGCGGCCCGGCGAGGTGTTCTCGCTGCGGGGGCTGCCGGCCGTGGAGATCGTGGCGCTCGCCGAACCCTCGGCGCACCTGCTGGTGGCGGTTTCCTTGTACGGCAAGGAGATCCGCGCGCTGCAGCTCGTGCACGCCGACGAGGCGGGGCGCTTCCCGTGGGCACCGTCCTACCGGGACGGCCGCGGCGGGCAGCCGGTGCTGGGGACGCGGTCCGATGCGTGAACGCTTGCGCGGCGCGCTGACGGCCGCGGCCGCGTGGTCACGAAACCTGCGCCGCGCCTTCCCCCAGGCTCGAACCCGGCAGCAGGCGGCCGATCGCGTCGTCCATGTGGGCGTCGAGCAGGTGCAGCGCCGTGTCCGCGTCGCCGGTGCGCAGCGCTTCGATGATGCGCGTGTGCTCTTCCACGCGGTCTTCCACGCCCTGGTACTTGCCTTGCAGCAGCGTCAGGCACATGCGTGTCTCGATGAGCAGCGTGCGGGCCATGCGCACGAGCCGCTTGCTGCCGGAGGCGGTGATGAGCGCCTCGTGGAAGGCGAGGTCGGCCGTGGAGAGCGCGGCCGGGTCGTCGTCGTCCGCCGCGGCGGCCATGTCGGCCACGGCCTGTTCGAGCACGGCGGTGATGGCGTCGCGGTCGCCGCGCAGAGCGCACAGCAGAGCCGCGCGTTCCACGGCGGAGCGGGCGAGGTAGACGTCGAACACGTCGTCGGGTTCGAGGTCGATCACGAACAGCCCGCGGTGGCGTTCGCTGCGCACGAGGCCCTCGGACACGAGGTGCTGCATGGCCTCGCGCAGCGGACCGCGCGAGACCTGGAAGCGGCTGGCGAGATCGGTCTCGCCGAGCTGCGTGCCGGGTGGCAGGGCGCCGGTCATGATGGCGTCGCGCAGCTGGCGCGCGATCACGGCGGCCGTCGACTCGCGGCTCACCGGTTCTATGCCGGGCAGGGCGACCACGGCTCAGCCCCTCACCCGGAACAGCGCGCCGAGCGAGCGCACCAGGCGGGTGGTGCCGGTGAGGCGCAGGCCCTCCCAGATCGTCACCTGGTTCGCGGTGAGCACGGGCTTGCCGAGCGCGTGCTCGATGGCGTTGATCTCGCCGAGCGTGCGCATCGCGGTGTCGGGTACCAGCACGGCGTCGGCTTCGGGGTGGTCGTTCTCGACCGCCAGGCGCACCACTGCTTCCGGCTCCAGGCGGCCGACCTCGGCGGCGGTGTCGATGCCCGCGCTCTTCATCGTCAGCACCTCCACGCCGCCGGCGGCGAGGAAGTCCACGAACAGGCGGGCCACGTCGCCGGGGTAGCTCGCAGCCACGGCGACTCGCTTCACGCCCAGCGCCTGCGCCGCGTGCACGAACGCGTAGGACGTGCTCGAGGCCGGGACCCCGGCCACCGCGGCGAGCCGGTCGGCCTGGTCGCGCGCCCCGTCCCAGCCGTACACGAAGCTGCCGGACGTGCAGGCCCAGATCACGGCGTCGGGCTCGTGCTTGGCGAGCAGCGCGGCGCCGTCGGCCAGGCGCGCCTCGCTGCCGAGGTCGAGCAGCTCGGGCACGGCGTGCAGATCGGTGCCGTAGATGTGCTCGACCGGGAGCCGGATGTCGCCCTCGGTGGAGTCCGAACCGCCGAGCAGCTGCTCCGCGAGCGGGTAGTCGTCCTCGGCCGCGTGGTCGGGGTAGATGAAGCCGATCGTGGTCACGAAACCTCCGGGATACGCAGATTGTCGACAATCTTAACGGTGTCGGTCGGCCAGCGGATCAAGACACCTCCCCCAGCCACTTGCCGGGGCCGACGATCGGCAGGCGCATGCGGCGCAGGCAGGCCCACATCGTCAGCTGGTTGGCGGTCAGCACGGGTTTGCCCAGTGCGGATTCGAGGGGCTCGATCAAGTCGAACGTGGGGAGGTTGGTGCAGCTGACGAAGATCGCTTCGGCGTCTTTGTGGTCCGCGGCGAGGATGCGCTCGGCGATGGTGCGGTAGCTGACCTTCCAGATGCCGCCGCCGAGGCCGAGGTGGTCGCTGGAGACCGTGTCCACGCCGAGTTCGCCGAGGAAGTCGTGGAGCTTGCCGGTGAGGTCGGCGTCGTACGGCGTGAGCACCGAGACGCGGTGCAGGTCGAGCTGGTGCAGCACCTCGGCCAGTGCGCCGGAGGTGGTCACGGCGTCGGGGGCCCCCGCGTCGCAGATGGCTTTGGTGAGGGAGCGTTCGTAGTCGATGCCGTTGACGAAGCTGCCGGAGGTGCACAGGTAGGCGACGACCTCGGGCTCGACGTGGAGCACGTCGCGCGTCGCCGCGGCGAGGTGCCGGCTGTCGCTCACGAGCTGGGCCATCTCCATGCTCACGGGCACGGGCTCGTACGGCGTGCGGGCGAGGTGGAGGGAGACCTCCATCGGCACCCAGCGCCAGAGTTCGCGTTCGAGGGCGAGGTCGAACGGCGCGATCACGCCGATGCCCCGCTGGGCCAGCGGGCCTTCGAACGCGAGAAAGTCCAGATCCAAGGCTCAGCCTCCGGAGTACGCCTGCGCAACTGACAAGTCCGGTGCTCCGGGGGACGTTCCTCGGATTGTTGACAATCATACGAGCCACTTTTACGGTGTCAATGTGATCGCCTCGGAATTTCCCGTGCTGGCGGTGCTGTGCGGGTCGGCTCCACCACCGGACATGGCCGCTATCGAAAAGGCGGCGGTGGTTCGTTACACGGACGCGGCGGGATTACCCGAAGCGCTTACCGGTGCCGAGGCCCTCTTCGTCTACGACTTCCTCTCCACCGCCGTGCCCGGAGCGTGGGATTCCGCAGGTGACCTGCGGTGGCTGCACATCGCGAGCGCGGGTGTCGACCCGGTGCTGTTCCCCGGGCTGATCGACAGCGACGTGGTGCTCACGAACTCGCGCGGCGTGTTCGACGACGCCATCGCCGAGTACGTGCTGGGTGTGGTCTTGGCCTTCGCCAAGGACTTCGCGCGTTCGCTCGACCTGCAGCGCGCCGGCACGTGGCAGCACCGCGAGACGGAGCGGATCGCGGGGCGTGAGGTGCTCGTGGTCGGGACCGGGCCGATCGGGCGCTCGATCGCGCGGCTGCTGCGGGCGGCCGGGCTGCGCGTGTCCGGGGCGGGGCGGCGGCCGCGCACCGGCGACCCGGACTTCGGAACCGTCCACGATTCGGGCGAGCTGACGCGGCACCTGCCGGTCTACGACTACGTGGTGGCCGTGGCGCCGCTGACCGAGCAGACGAAGGGCATGTTCGACGCGGCGGCGTTCGCGGCGATGAAGCCGTCGGCGCGGTTCGTGAACGTGGGACGCGGCGAGCTCGTGGTCGCGTCCGACCTGGTCGCGGCGCTGCGCGCAGGCGAGCTCGCCGGGGCGGCGCTCGACGTGTTCGACACCGAGCCCCTGCCCGCCGACAGTCCACTCTGGACGATGCCGGACGTGCTGCTGTCGCCGCACATGTCGGGGGACTTCATCGGCTGGCGCAGCACTCTGGTAGAGGTCTTCCAGGCGAACTTCCGCCGCTGGGTGGCCGGGGAGCCGTTGCACAACGTCGTGGACAAACGGCTCGGATACGTGCCGTCGGAATCACAGGGAGCTGCCCGATGAGCGACCGGGAACTGACCGCCAGCGAGCTCGTCGCCGCCTACGCCACCGGGGAGCTTTCGCCGGTGGAGGCGACGCAGGTCGCGCTGAAGGCGATCGAGGAGCGCGACGGCGAGCTCAACGCCTTCTGCCTCGTCGACGCCGATCGCGCCTTGGAACAGGCGAAGGCGGCGGAGATCCGGTGGCGTGACGGCAACCCGATCGGCTGGCTCGACGGAGTGCCCTCGTCGATCAAGGACATGTTCCTCACCGCGGGCTGGCCCACCCTGCGCGGCTCGACGAGCATCCCGGCCGACCAGCCGTGGGACGTCGACAGCCCCGTGATGGCGCGGATGCGCGAGGCGGGCCTGGTGGTGCTGGGCAAGACGACCACACCCGAGATCGCGTGGAAGGGCGTGACCGACAGCGCGCTCGCCGGCATCACGCGCAACCCCGTGAACCCGGCGATGACCGCGGGCGGGTCGAGCGGAGGCAGCGCCGCGGCCGTGGCGGCGGACATGGGCGCGATCTCCGTCGGTACCGACGGCGGCGGCTCGGTGCGGATCCCCGCGTCGTTCTGCGGGATCGTCGGGCTGAAGCCCACGCACGGGCGCATCCCGCTCTACCCGGCGAGCCCGTTCGGCCCGCTCTCGCACGCCGGCCCGATGGCGCGCAGCGTCGACGACATCGCGCTGCTGCTCGACGTGATCGCCACGCCGGACCCGCGTGACCCGGCCGCGCTCGCGCCACCCGTCAGCACCTACCGCGAGGCCGTGCGCCGCGACGTGCGCGGGCTGATCGCGGCGTTCTCGCCGGCGCTCGGTTACGTGGACGTCGACCCGGAGGTCGCGGCGATCGTCGCGTCGGCCGTGAAGTCGCTCGAGGACGCGGGGCTGCAGATCGAGGAGGCGGACCCGGGGTTCGACGACCCGAAGCCGTCGTTCGACGTGCTGTGGTCCACCGGTGCGGCGAAGCTGCTCGACTCGTTCCCGGCGGGCAGCGAAGACCGCGTGGACCCGGGCCTGCGGCTCGTGTGGGAGAAGGGCAAGACCTTCTCGGCGAGTGACTACCTCGACGCCACCGCGGAACGCGCGGCCCTCGGCATCCGCATGGGCGAGTTCCACACGCGCTACGACGTGCTGCTCACCCCGACCATCCCGATCCCGCCGTTCGAGGCCGGGCACGACGTGCCGCCGGGCAGCGGGCTGAGCGAGTGGCCGGAGTGGACGCCGTTCACCTACCCGTTCAACATGACGCAGCAGCCGGCGATCAGCGTGCCGGCGGGACGCACGTCGACGGGGCTTCCGGTGGGCATCCAGATCGTCGGGCCGCGGCACTCGGACGACCTCGTGCTGGCCGTCGCGAAACTGCTGGAAGAGGTGCGTCCCTGGGCCGGGTAGGGCCCCGCACTTCCGGGTGATTTCCGGTCGTGATCATGAAAAACTGTGCCAGGGTCTGGCCCGTGCACTCCACGGGCTGGCGCTACGAACAGGCGATCCCCACCGTTGACCTGACCGGTCAACCCACCCGCGTGATCGTGGGCCTCATCGAACGCGACGACCGCCTCTCGGCCGCCCTGCGCGTCGGCGACGGCCCGGCCGCACTGGTGCCCCTCGAGACCGGCGGCGAACTGCTCAAGGCGCTGCGCCAGACGCTCGAGAGCTGGTGGAAGCTCGACGGCCACCGCGACGTCGCGCCGGAGCCGCGGTCCCCGGGCCACTGACGCTCGGACGGGGTTCGGTCCGGCGGGGGCTCGGTTCGCTGCCGCTCGAACGATCGGTGTGGCACGCTTCGCCCATGACCGAGTTCACGACGCCGATCGACGACCGCTGGTTCGAGGACTACCCGCAGGGTGCGGTGTACGAGTTCGGCGAAGCGGTGGTGACCGAAGAGGACATCATCGAGTTCGCGCGGCGCTTCGACCCGCAGAGTTTCCACGTCGACCCCGCGGCGGCGCAGCACGGACCCTTCGGCGGCCTCGTCGCCAGCGGCTGGCACACGGCGAGCGTCATGATGCGGATGTTCGTGGACCACTACCTGTCCACGGTGTCCAGCCTCGGCAGCCCCGGCATGGACGACCTGCGCTGGCCGCGCCCCGTCCGCCCCGGCGACAAGCTCCGCGTCCGCGCGACGATCGAGGAAGCCCGCCTCTCGAAGTCCAAGCCCGACCGCGGCCTGCTGCGCACGCACGTCGAACTCTTCACCTCCCACGACGAAGTGGTGATGAGCGCCCACGCGATCAACTTCATGGCCGTGCGCCCGAAGTGACCGGTTCGAACCGGTGAGCTGACCCGCGGCGGAAGTCCACTGTGGACTCAATAGCCGATCAACGGAACACCACGGACAACTCGCTGTCCGCTGGCCGGGACGCGCGCCACAGGGGTGGTGCGCGTCCGCGGGGCGTGTGTTCTCCTGACCCCATGCGGACGACGATCTTGGGCCGGAGCGGCCTCGAAGTGTCGAGGATCGCCTTCGGGACCTGGCAGCTGGGTGGCCAGTGGGGTGCCTTCGACGAGAACACGGCGATCGCGGCGATCCGGCACGCGCGGGAGCTCGGGGTGACGCTCTTCGACACCGCGCAGGCCTACGGCGGGGGCAAGGCGGAGGCGCTGCTGGGCAAGGCGCTGCGCAGCGAGCTGGACCACGACCGCGACAGCGTCGTCATCGCGACCAAGGGCGGCACGAAACCGCGCTCGGACCGGCCGCGGGATTCGCGGCGGGAGTGGTTGACCCAGGGCGTGGACGACAGCCTGCGCCTGCTCGGCGTCGATCACCTCGACCTGTACCAGATCCACTGGCCCGACCCCGACACCCCGGCGGCGGAGGTGGCGGGCGTGCTGCAGGAGTTCGTCGACGCGGGCAAGGTGCGCCACGTCGGCGTCTCGAACTACAACGCGGCCCAGCTCGCGGCCTTCGACGAGACGCGGCCCGTGGAGACGGTGCAGCCGCCGTACCACCTGTTCCGTCGCGGGATCGAGACGGACCCGCTGCCCTACGCGCGCCGGCACGACATCGGCGTGCTCGCCTACAGCCCGCTCGGCAGCGGCCTGCTCACGGGCACCCTCAAGCCCGATTCCGTGTTCGAGGAATCCGATTGGCGTGCGAAGTCGTCGGCGTTCCAGGGCGAGAACCTGCGGCACAACCTGGAGATCGTCGAGAAGCTCGCGGCGTTCGCGCAGGAGCGGGGCGCTTCGGTGAGCCAGCTGGCGATCGCGTGGACGCTCGCGCAGCCGGGTGTCCACGTCGCCATCGTCGGCGCGCGGCAGCCGCGGCACATCGCGGCCAGCACGGCGGCGGCCGACCTCGACCTGACGGCCGGCGACCTCGCCGAGATCGAGCGCATCACCGCCGCCGCGATCCAGGTCGGTGGCGCGAGCCCGGAGGGCATCGCCTGACGCCGGGTGGCGGGGCGACGAGTGCCGTCAGCCCTTCACCCCGGTGGCGCCTTCCAGCTCCGCCAGCGCCGTGTCCAAGTGCGTCAGGATCCGCTGCAGGTGCGGCACGCTGCGCCGGCACCCCGTGATGCCGAAGTCGAGGTTGTCGCCGTTGCTGGTCAGCGTGATGTTGAGCGCCTGGCCGTCGAGCAGCACCGACGCGGGGTAGATGCCGTCGAGTGAAGCGCCGTTCCAGTACATCTGCTTGCGCGGGCCCGGGACGTTGGAGATGACCAGGTTGAACGGCGGCCGCGTGTTGTTCACGACGCCCGGGATCGGCGAGACGCCGAGCTGGGCCACGTTGACCCCCGAAAGCAGCAGCGTCTGCAGCGGCGTCAGCTCGGAGAACAGCTTCTTGCCGTTCGTCATGGACGTGTGGATGGCCGATAGCCGCAGTGCCGGATCGGTCAGATCGGTGGCCAGGTTGCACAGCAGGGCGCCGATGTTGTTGCCCGTGGCTTCGCCCGCGTCGGACTTGCGGCGCAGCGAAACCGGCACCATCGCGATCAACGGTGCGTCCGGCAGCGCGCTCTGCTCGATGAGGTAATCGCGCAGCGCGCCGGAGCACATGGCGAGCACGACGTCGTTGCGGGAGACGCCGGCGGCGGTCGCGATGGCGCGCACGCGATCCAGCGGCCACGACTGCGCGGCGAACCGGCGCGCGCCGCCGATGGGCACGTTCAGCATGGTCTTCGGCGCTTGCATCGGCAGCGTCAGCGTGTGCTCGCGGAACGCCTCGCGCGCCACCTTCGCGGCGGCCGGCGCCATGCCCGTCAGCTGGTCGAACGTCTTGCCCGCCCGTTTGAACAGCGAGCCGGACGCGTGGCCGTTGCCGCCGCCCCCGTTCGCCCTGCTGCCCCACGGCGGCGGGCAGTCGAGGTCGTTCGGGTCGTCGGACAGCGTGCCCTGCAGGTGCCGCAACGCGGAAACGCCGTCCATGAGCGAGTGGTGGATCTTCGAGTACATCGCGAACCGGCCGTCCTGCAGGCCCTCGATGAGGTGGATCTCCCACAGCGGGCGGTGGCGGTCGAGCAGGGTGCTGTGCCAGCGCGACGTGACCTCGAGCAGTTCGCGGATGCGGCCCGGCTGCGGCAGCGCGGAGTGGCGGAAGTGGTAGTCGAGTTCGAGATCGCCCTCGGTGCTCCAGGCGACGTGGCCCACCGTGTTCACCGGACGGCTGGGCCGGCGGCGGAAGACGCTGCGCACGTTGTCCGTTTCGAGCATCGCGCGGCGCAGGTCGCTGAGGTAGTGGTCGGACGCGTCGTCCGGTTTGCGGAACAGCTGCAGGCCGCCGACGTGCATCGGGTGTTCGCGGGTTTCGACCATGAGGAACATCGAGTCGGTCACGGGCATCAACGGCATTCGGGCCACCCACCTTCCGCGCGCCGGGAGCATCGGCGCACCCCGGAGCCCGAGTCTACGCACGATGTCGTTGTTCCTGCCTCCTACCACGTAAGCGCTGGTGACAAACGGTGTCCGGTGACGAGCGTGCAGTGCTTTCCGCCCTGTGGATACAGTGGCAGCCGTGGCAGGACGGACTGGTGCTCAGCATCTGGGCGACGCGCTGAAGGCACTCGGGACCGAAGTCGTGTTCGGGCTTCCCGGTGTGCACAACCTGCCGCTGTGGGAGGCGTTGGCGGACACGGGGATCCGCGTCGTCGGTGTCCGGCACGAACAGACCGCGGGGTATGCGGCCGACGGTTATGCCCGTGCCACGGGGAAACTCGGCGTCGCGCTCGTGACGACCGGGCCCGGCGCGGCGAACACGCTCGGCGCCGTGGGGGAGGCGATGGCTTCGGCCGCGCCCGTGCTCGTGGTCGCCACCGACATCCCGTCCACGCTGAAACGTCCGGGCGTCGTGCGCGGGGTGCTGCACGAGACGTCCGATCAGCAGGCGATGTTCGCGCCCGTTACGAAAGCCGGGTTCACGGTGCACCGCGCCGACCAGATCGGCACCACCGTGCACCGCGCGGCGCGGCTCGCGCTGATGCCGCAGACCGGCCCGGTGTACCTCGGCATCCCCACCGACTACCTGCGCGAAACGACGCCGCCGCGCGAACCACCTGCCCCGCCGGCCGAGCGCGTGCTCGACCTGCCGGACCTCGCGCGCGCCGCGGATCTCCTGTCGTCCGCGAAGCGCCCGCTGATCTGGGCCGGCGGCGGCGCCTTGCGCGCCGACGCGGGTGAGGCGATCGGCAAGCTGGCCGAGCGGCTGGCCGCGCCGGTGGTCACGACGTTCGCCGCGCGCGGGCTGCTGCCGGTCGATCACCCTTGCCTGGCCCCGAATCCGGTGCACACGCCGGAAGTCGGCGAGCTGTGGGACGAGGCCGACGTGGTGCTCGCGATCGGCACCGATTTCGACGGCCTGATGACGCAGAACTGGCTCATGCCGGCACCGCCGAAGCTCGTCGCGATCAACGTGGACGCCTTCGACGCGGCGAAGAACTACAAACCGGACATCACCTTGGTCGGCGACGCCCGTCGCGTCGTCGAGTCGCTGCGCCCGGTGAGCCGGCCCGGGCTCGAGGACCTGACCGTGCGGCTGGCCTCGATCGGCCGCCGCGTGCGCCGGCGCATCCGCACCGAGGAACCGCAGGCCGCCGACTTCCTGTCCACTTTGGAGGAGGTGGTCCCGGAGCCGTCGATGCTGGTCACGGACATGTGCGTGGCCGGGTACTGGATCGGCGGCTTCCACCGCGTGCGCGCGCCGCGCAAGCTCGCGTACCCCATGGGCTGGGGCACGCTCGGCTACGGTTTCCCCGCGTCGCTCGGCGCCGCCGCAACCGGTTCCGGCCGGGTCGTGTGCGTGACCGGTGACGGCGGTTTCCTCTACGCCGTGGGCGATCTCGCGACGCTCGCCGAGGAGCAGCTGCCGGTGACCGTCGTGGTCGTGGACGACGGCGGTTACGGCATGTTGCGCTTCGACCAAGATCAAGAGGGCCTGCCGCACCGCGGCGTCGACTGGGACAGCCCGGACTTCGTGGGCCTGGCGCGGTCGTTCGGGGTGCACGCCGATCGCGTGTCCGGGTTCGGGCGGGCGTTCCGGCGGCTGCTGAGCGAGTTCATCGAGTCCGACGAGCCCAACGTGCTGGTGGTGCGGGCGAAGCTGAAGCCGCCGGTGAACACGTCGCCGCGGTGGCCGCGGAAGCCGCGCTGATGACGGGGCTGTGCTGATGACGGGGCTGCGGGTCGGGGTCGACATCGGCGGCACGTTCACGGACCTGTCGGTGCTCGACGCGGCCGGGGTCGTCGCGGTCGGCAAGGTCCTCACGACCCACCGCGAGCCGGCCCGCGCGGTCGCCGAAGGGCTCGTGGAGGTGTTCTCGCGCGCCGGCTTGGACTTCGGCGACGTCGAGCAGCTCGTGCACGGCACCACGCTCGTCACCAACGCGCTCATCGAACGCAAGGGCGCCCGCACGGCCCTGCTGGCCACGGCGGGCTTCCGCGACGTGCTCGAGATGCGCCGCGAACACCGGTACGAGCTCTACGACCTGCGCCTCGAACTACCCGAACCGCTCGTGCCGAGGTACCTGCGCTTCGACGTGCCGGAGCGGATCCTGGCCGACGGCACCGTCCACACGCGACTCGACGAGGACTACGTCGCGCGCCTGGGCCGCGAGCTCGACGCGCGCGGCATCGACGCGGTCGCGGTGTGCTTCCTGCACTCCTTCACCGATCCCGGTCACGAGCGGCGCGCGGCGGAGGTGCTCGCGCGCGTGGCGCCGCGGCTGCGGGTGGCGCTCTCGTCCGACGTCGTGCCCGAGATCCGCGAGTTCGAACGGACGTCGACGACGGTCGCGAACGTCTACGTGCAGGACCTCGCCCAGCGCTACCTCGCCGACCTGGCCCGCCGGCTGCACGACCTCGGCGTGCGGCCCGCGCCGCACATCATGCTGTCCCACGGCGGGATCGCGACGGTCGAGACCGCGGGCAAGTACCCGATCCGCATCCTCGAATCCGGCCCGGCGGGCGGCGCGCTCGCGGCCACGGCGTTCGGCACCGGGGCCGGCGAGCCCGATCTGCTGGCGTTCGACATGGGCGGCACCACGGCGAAGCTCTGCCTGGTCGCCGACGGCGCGCCGCTCGTGACGCACGAGTTCGAGGTCGGCCGCGAGTACCGGCTGCTGCCCGGTTCGGGCCTGCCGGTGAAGGTGCCGGTGACGGACATGATCGAGATCGGCGTCGGCGGCGGCTCGATCGCGCGCGTGAACTCGTTGGGGCTGCTCACCGTCGGGCCCGATTCGGCCGGGTCCGAGCCGGGCCCGGTGTGCTACGGCCGCGGTGGCACCGAGCCGACGGTGACCGACGCCGACCTGCTGCTCGGGTACCTCGACCCCGCGTACTTCCTCGGCGGTGGCATGGCGCTGGACGTCGAGGCCGCGCGCGAAGCCGTGCGCTCGAAGATCGCCGAACCGCTGGGTGTCGGCGTCGAGGAAGCGGCGTGGGGCATCCACACGAGCGTCAACGAGGACATGGCCAACGCCGCGCGCGTGCACGCCGTCGAGCGGGGCAAGGACCCGGCGAAGCTGCCGATGTACACGTTCGGCGGCGCGGGTCCGGTGCACGGCGCGGGTGTCGCGCGGGCGCTGGGTGCGCCGACCGTCGTGGCTCCGCCCGCGGCGGGGGTGCTGAGTGCGCTGGGTTTCCTGACGGCCCCGCTGGCGTTCGACTTCGTGCGCTCGGCGCGCGCGGCGGTGCTGGACCTGTCGTGGGCGGACGTCGACGCGCTGTTCGCCGAGATGGAGGCCGAGGGCGCGGCGCTGCTGCGGGAGTCCGGTGTGGACGGTGCGGGTGCGACGCACGCGCGGGTCGCCGAGATGCGCTACGCCGGGCAGGGTTACGAGATCCGCGTTCCGGTTCGCGCGACCGCCGGTACCTGGCCGGACGCGCTGATCGCGGACTTCACCGACGGCTACCGCTCGCTGTACCGCCGCAGCGGCCCGCCCGTGGCGGTGGAGGTGCTGAACTGGCGCGTGGTGTCGTCGGCGCCGGCGCCCGAGGTTTCGTTGCGGCTCAAGGAATCCGCGTCCGGTTCCTGGCGTGGGGGCACGCGGCCGGCGTACTTCCCGGACGCGGGTGGATTTGTCGACACGACGGTGGTCGACCGCTACCGGCTGCGGCCGGGTGACCAGGTCGACGGCCCGGCGATCGTGCAGGAACGCGAGTCCACAGTGGTCGTCCCGCCCGCCGCGCGCTGCGTGGTGCGCGCCGACGCGAGCCTGGAGGTGAGCTGGTGACCGACCCGATCCTCGTGGGCGTGCTCGGCAACCGGCTGCACTCGATCCTCGCCGAGCAGCAGAACGCGCTGGTCAACACCGCGTTCTCCGCCGTGGTGCGGGAATCGCTCGACCTCGCCTGCGCCGTGTTCGACTCGCGCGGCGAGATGATCGGCCAGTCGACCGGCGGCACACCGGGCCACATCAACGCGATGGCCACCGGCCTGCGCCACTTCGTCGCCGAGTACCCGCCGGACACGCTCGAGCCCGGCGACGTGCTGCTCACCAACGACCCCTGGCAGACGGCCGGGCAGATCAACGACATCACGGTCGCGACGCCGGTGTTCGCGGGCGGCCGGCTCGTCGCGTGGTTCGCGTCGTGCTGCCACGCGCCGGACATCGGCGGCCGCCTGGTGTCGGCGGACGCGACGGAGGTTTTCGAAGAGGGCTTGCGGCTGCCGATCATGAAGTTCCTCCGCGCCGGCGAGGTGAACACCGACCTCGAACGGCTGATCCGCGCCAACGTGCGCACGCCGGAGGAGACGATCGGGGACCTCTACGCGCAGATCGCCGGCAACGACGTGGGCGCGGCGAGCCTGGTGCGGCTGCTGGCGGAGTTCGGCCTGGACTCGCTCGACGACGTCGCCGCCGAGATCATGAACCGCTCCGAACGCGCCCTGCGCGACGCGATCACCGCGCTGCCCGACGGCGTCTACCGCAACGAACTCGTCACCGACGGCTTCGACGACGAACCCGTCGTACTGCGCGCAGCCGTCACGGTGGCGGGCGACGAGATCCACGTCGACTTCGCGGGTTCGTCGCCGCAGAGCCGGCGCGGGATCAACGTGGTGCTGAACTACACGCGGGCGTACGCGTCGTTCGCCGTGAAGGCCGCGATTTCGCCCGAGGTGCCGCACAACGCGGGTTCGTTCCGCCCGGTGCACGTGACGGCGCCGGAGGGCTCGGTGCTCAACTGCCTGCCGCCCGCGCCCGTCGCGTCGCGGCACCTGATCGGGCACTTCCTGCCGTCGCTGCTGATCGGCGCCCTGCCGGGCCGCCCGGTCGCGCCCAGCGCCGACGCGCTGTGGATGACGATCTGGCGCGGCGCCGGGTTCATGTCCACGGTGTTCCAGACCGGCGGCATGGGCGCGCGGTCCTCGCGCGACGGCCTGTCGACGACCGGCTTCCCGAGCGGACTGCGCTCGACGCCCACCGAGGTGATCGAAACGGGCGCACCCCTCGTGCAGGGCGTGCGCGAGCTGCGCGCCGACTCCGGCGGCGCCGGCCGGTTCCGCGGCGGCCTGGGCCAGCGCACGACGATGAGCACCCGCGGCGGGATCTCGTGGAGCGTCAACGGGAACATCGACCGCGTGCGCGCGGCCGCGTCTGGTGTGGACGGTGGGCTCGCCGGCGCGCCGGGCCGCTTCGGCCTCGTCGACGGGCCCGAGCTGCCCGCCAAGAGCCGCGTCCCGCTCGACCCCGCTGCTGAGGTCGACGTGGTGCTGCCGGGTGGCGGCGGCTACGGCGACCCCCGGCGGCGCCCCGTGGCGGACGTGCTGGCGGACGTGGTCGCGGGGTACGTTTCCGTCGACGCGGCGGAAGCCGTGTACGGCGTGGTGGTGCGCTACACGGGCGCGCCGGACGCGCTGGTCAGGCTGCCCGAGGACTACGAGGTGGCCGAGCTGAGAGGGAGGGACTGACGTCATGGGTCGCTTGGCCGGCAAGGTCGCGGTGATCTTCGGGGGCGCGCGGGGCATCGGCCTCGCCACGGTGAAGGAGTTCCTCGCCGAAGGCGCCACGGTCTTCGCGAGCGACATCCGCCCACCCGCCGAATCCGTCGACGGCTACCGGCACTCCCTCGTCGACGCCACGGATGAAACCCAGGTCGCGGAGTTCGTCACGCGCGTCGTCGAAGACGCGGGCCGCATCGACGTGCTGGTGAACAACGTCGGCAGCCACCTCGCCAAACCCCTGACCGAAACGACCCTGGCGGACTTCGACGCCATCTTCGCCGTCAACGTCCGCGCAGCGTTCTTGGGCACGCGCGCCGTGCTGCCGCACATGCTCGCGCAGCGTTCGGGCAGCATCATCACCACTTCATCCAACGGCG
Organism: Amycolatopsis sp. NPDC051903; assembly: GCF_044452505.1. NCBI lineage: Bacteria > Bacillati > Actinomycetota > Actinomycetes > Pseudonocardiales > Pseudonocardiaceae > Amycolatopsis > Amycolatopsis sp. NPDC051903. The sequence continues at coordinate 136,354 of NZ_JBITBT010000006.1, forward strand.
GCCTGATGGGCCGCCCCGCCGACCCGGTGTACAACGCGACCAAACACGCCTTGGTCGGCCTCACCAAGTCACTCGCCGTGGCCCACGCCCACCAGGGCATCCGCGCCAACACCGTCAACCCGGGCGCCATCGACACCGACATGCTCCGCTCCACCCTCGCCTCCCCGGCCGACTTCGAGGCGAAGCAGCATCAGCTGGTGGCTAGTACTCCGGCTGCGCGGGTCGGCGAGGCGGTCGAGGTCGCGAAGGCGATTCTTTTCTTGGCCACTGACGAATCCCGCTTCATCAATGGTGCCGCGGTGCCGGTGGACGGGGGGAAGGCGGCGGGTGCGATGCCGTCGAATCGGTACAGCCTCGATTTTGACTTGGGTGTGGGGTGAGGGGTGTCCCTTGCGGTGGTCTGTGGTGGGGATGCGGTCCTGCGCGGGGGCGTGTTGCGGTGCGTAGGCACCCCGAAGCTTGAGTGTGACTACGGCCGCTGACCCCGTGTCAAGGCGGGAAAGCGTGCCTTGACACGGGGTCGGCGGCCGTGTGGAAGCTTCGGATCGAGGTGCCGGGCAGGGGCTGGGTGCATCCTTGGTTGCCTAGTTCGGCGGCGGTGTCGTGTGCGTGTGGTGGGCCGTCGTTCGGGGCGCGCGGCAGGGGCTGGGTGCATCCTTTGTGGGTCTGTCAGGCGGCGGTTGCGTATGCGTGTGGTGGGCCGTCGTTCGGGGTGCGCGGCAGGGGCTGGGTGCATCCTTTGTTGGGTGGTCGGGCGGCGGTGTCGTATGTGTGGTGCGTCGCCTTGGGTGGGTGGGTGCTCGGTGTGTGGTCGGGTGGGTGTGTGGGTCATGCCTCCGGTCCGGGTTTTGGCTGGGTGCTGGTGACCAGCTGTTTCCGCCGCGCGAACCAGCTCGCCCGCAACTCCGCTCCCAGTTCGTCGTGCCGGGTGACCAGGAGCCGTTCAGCGTCGTCGTCGGATTTGTCGTACGGGGCGATCCGGTACAGGTACGCGGTGGCGTCGCGTTCGAGGGCGAAGCGCAGGCGCACGTATTCGATCCAGTCGTCGTGGAAGCCGAGTACCGTCCGGATGGTGGTGGCGATCAGGACGAGGGCGCCGGCGATGGCGGTGAAGGCCACGTCCCAGCGCAGGGCCGCGAAGACGGGCACGGCGGCCGCGCACACGACGCCGACGAACTCCGTCGTCACGTAGTGGATGCGGCTGCGGCGGGCGTGGTCGCAGAACCACACCCACCGCCGCACCACCACTTCCGGCAGGGGCTTGCCGCCCCGTGTTCCGGTCACCATCCAGTGCTCGGCCGGCACGGCCTCCGTCAAGCCCATACCGCATTCTCACGCGGATGAGCCGCGCGTGGGAATGGTTCGGGCCAACTCAGCAGGTGACCGCGGCGTCCGCCCAGTCGGCGTGGTCGGTGTTGTTGCCGTCGCCGCCGTCGGTGACGACGAGGTCCAGCACCTGGACGCCGGCCAGCGGCACGTCCAGCGTCTGCGCGGCCGACCCGTGCCGGAACACGTCGGTCGACGCCAGCGTTTTCCCGTCGCCGTGCACCTCGAACGTGACGCTGCCCGTGGCGAACTCGTCGTCGAGGCCGACCACGGAGTGGAACGACTGGCACCCGCCACCGAGGTAGACCCGCACCAGCGACGGCGCGTGCGCGCCGAGGCCGTCCGCGTGGACCTGCCCGTTGATCGTGATCGGATTCCCGTCGCCGGCCTGGTTCTCCCCGTTGCTGGTGCCGCGCTCGACCGGTCCCCAGCCGTTTTCCGTCAGCAGGAACGGCGCCTTCGACATCGGCGTCACGCCGGGTGCGAACGGCTTCACGACCGGTCCGCTCGCGTCCGCCGACAACGTCCGCCGGCCCCACGCCGTCACGTACGACACCTGGGCCGACATCGCCACGGTGTCACCGGGCTGCACCGGTTTCACCGTCACGTCGCGCGCCCACGACTTCCCGGCACCGACGGCCGGCACCACGACGTCACCCCGGCCGTCGACCGGCCAGCCGGCCGGCGCCGACAGCTTCACCCGGGCCGCGGCGAGCGGCGTGCTGCCGTCGTTGACCAGCTTCAGGTGAGCGGTGAACGGTTTCCCGGCGGGGAAGTACGACCCGGCGTCGAGCGAGAACGTCGCGGCCGGCGCTGCGGTGGGGAACTTCGCCGGCCACACGCGGAACACCGCCGACCCGTGGCTCGGCACCGTTGCGCGCACCGCGCCGGTGGTCTCCGTCTCGGCACCGGTCCACAGGTCGCGCAGCCGGAAGTCCCGGCCCGAAAGGCCGAGTTCGGCAGCACTGCCGGCCATCGACACGGCCGAAACGCCGCGGTTGAACAGCACCACAGCCGCGGACCCGTCGGACATCGGCTTCGCCCACACCTCGGTGTCACCGTCGTCGCGGACCTTGTGCCCCTGCACGCCGGCCCAGTCCTGGTCGAGCGCGACGAGGTCGCGGTTGGCCAGGATGTTCTTCGTGGCGGCGGGCATCGAGCGGATGTCGTTGCCCGCCAGCAGCGGCGCGTTCATCAGCGACCAGAGCGCGAAGTGCGAGCGGTACTCGGCGTCGGTCATGCCCCCGTTGCCGACTTCGAGCATGTCCGGGTCGTTCCAGCCGCCGGGGCCGGAGTACTTCTCGAGCCCGACCTGCTGGTCGAGGATGCCGGTCATGCTGGTCCAGTTGTCGCTGATGTCACCGGTGGTGCGCCACAGCTGCGCGCCCGCGGTCTTGCCCCACAGCCACGGCTGGTTCTCGCCCCACTCGCACAGCGCGTAGATCATGGGGCGGCCGGTCTTCTTGATCGCGTCGCCCATCTTCGTGTAGCGCTCGATCGCGGGGCGGTTCTCGTTGTTGCAGTTGTCGTACTTGAGGTAGTCGACGCCCCAGTCGGCGAACGTCTGCGCGTCCACGTCCTCGTGGTCGAGCGCGCCGGGCATGGTCTTCGCGCAGGTCTGCGTGCCGGCGCTGGTGTAGATGCCGAGTTTGAGGCCCTTGGCGTGCACGTAATCGGCCAGTGCCTTGATGCCGCTGGGGAAGCGCTCGTGGTTGGGCTCGAACTTCCCTTCGGCGTTGCGGTTCTGCTCGGCCCAGCAGTCGTCGATGTTCACGTACTGGTAGCCGGCGTCGCGGAGCCCGCTGGTGACGATCGCGTCGGCGGTCTCGCGGATGAGCTCCTCGTTGATGTTGCAGCCGAACTTGTTCCAGCTGTTCCAGCCCATCGGCGGCAGCGCGCCGGCTTCCTGCTGCGCGGCGAACGGCGCGGGCGCCGGGGCAGCAGCGGCGGTCGCGGCCGGCGCGGTGACGAGGGCGGTGGCCAGGAAGACAGCTCCCGCCAGGCCCACAAGGCGACGCATAGGTTCCTCCAGGAGTGCGCAACTGAACTACCCAAAGCGGCACAGACTCACTCAAAAATCAACAGGAGTGAACGCTTCACGTCAATGGGCCGTTGGTAGGTAATCCGTTCCCCGGGAGGTAGAAAGGAGGCACAGGTCCGCAACGACGCCCCAGGAGCCGCCCATGCCCGAGGTCCGCCCGCTCGACGGCATCAAGGTCGTCGACCTCTCCCGGATCCTGGCGGGGCCGTACTGCACGCAGTACCTCGGCGAGATGGGTGCCGACGTCGTGAAGGTCGAGCCGCCGGGACACGGTGACGACACGCGCCTGTGGGGCCCGCCGTTCGTCGGCGACGAAGCCGTGTACTTCCTCGCCGCCAACCGGAACAAGCGCGGGATCGTGCTCGACCTCAAGTCCGAGCGCGGCCGCGACGCCGTGCGCCGGCTCGTGGCCGGCGCCGACGTGCTCGTCGAGAACTTCCGCCCCGGCACGCTGGAGAAGTGGGGGCTCTCGTACGCCGAGCTGGCGGAGCTCAACCCGCGGCTGATCCACGTGTCGATCACGGGCTTCGGGCAGACCGGGCCCTACCGCGACCGGCCGGGTTACGACCTGGTCGCGCAGGCGCTCGGCGGCGTGATGGGGCTGACGGGCGAGCCCGACGGCGCGCCCGCGAAGGTCGGCCTGCCCGTCGCCGACCTCAACGCGGGCACGTGGGCGATCATCGGCGTGCTGATGGCGCTGCAAGCCCGGCACCAGACCGGCCGCGGCCAGTACCTCGACGTCTCCCTGCTCGACGCACAGCTCGCGTGGCACATCTACACCGCCGGCGCGCACTTCTACGACAAGCCGCGGCCGCGCCGGATGGGGTCGGCGCACCCGAGCATCGTTCCTTACCAGGCGTACCATGTGTCCGACGGCTGGCTGATCATCGCGGTCGGCAGCGAGAAGCTGTGGCGCGTGTTGTGCCGCGTGCTGGGGCTCGACCTCGCGGAAGACCCGCGGTTTTCGACCAACGCGGCCCGGGCGGAGCACCGCGACGAGCTCAACGCGCTGCTGGGTGAGGTGCTGGTGACGCGCACCGTCGACGACTGGATGAAGGTCTTCGACGAGGCGAGCATCCCGGCCGCGCCGATCAACGACATCGACGACGTGTACGCCGACCCGTGGACGGCCGCGCGCGACCAGGTCGTGCGCCTGCCGCACCCGACGATCGGCACGTACCTCGGCACCGGTTTTCCGGTGAAGGCTTCGGGAACTCAGCCGCGGCCGACGTCGCCGCCGCCCGTGCTGGGCCAGCACACGGCGGAGGTGCTGGCCGAGCTGGGGTACTCGGAGCCGGAGATCGAGGAGTTCCTGGCGTGAATCCCGTTGTGGCAGAAGGAGGACAAATGCACAACCCGCTGTGGCACCCGTTCGCGGACATGGGCGCCGTCGATGGCGACCGGTTCGTGATCACCCGGGGCAAGGGCTCGTACGTCTGGGACGACGGTGGCCGCCGCTACTTCGACGCCACGGCTTCGCTGTGGTACGCGAACTTCGGCCACGGGCGCCCGGAGATCACGAAGGCGGTGACGGCGCAGCTGGAGAAGCTGGATTCGTACAACCTGTTCGGCTACTACGCGAACGAGCCGGCGCTGGAGCTCGCCACCCGGCTCGCGGACCTGGCGCCGTTCGACGACGGCAAGATCTTCCTCGGCTCCGGCGGCGGCGACGTCGTGGACACCGCGGTGAAGATCGCGCGGGCCCACTTCGTCCACACTGGACAGCCGGACAAGGTCCACGTGATCGGCCGCACGCAGGGCTACCACGGCACCCACGGCTTCGGCACCGCGGTCGGCGGGATCCCCGTGAACGCCGAGGGTTTCGGGCCGATGGCTTCGGGCTTCTCCCACGTCGCCTACGACAGCGCCGAGGCTCTGGAAGCGGAAATCCTGCGCGTCGGCGCCGACCGGGTCGCCGCGTTCTTCTGCGAGCCGGTGATCGGCGCCGGCGGCGTGCTGCTGCCGCCGGAGGGCTACATCGAGGCCGCGGTGGAGGTCTGCCACCGCCACGGCGTGCTCTTCGTGGCCGACTGCGTCATCGCCGCCTTCGGGCGCCTCGGTACCTGGTTCGGCATCGACCGGTGGACCGTGCGCCCGGACATGATCACCACCGCGAAGGGCATCACGGGCGGCACCATCCCGTTGGCCGCACTGCTGGTGTCGCCGGAAGTCGCGGCCCCGTTCTTCACCGGCTCCCCGGGGGCTCCGGTGCTACGCCACGGCCCGACGTACTCGGGCCATCCCGTCGCTTGCGCGGCTTCGCTGGCGACGCTGGACATCTACGAGAAGGACGGCTTGATCCCGCGCGGCCGCGAGTTGGAGAAGCCGTTGGCGGACGCGTTGTCCGGGGCGGTCGGGCATCCGGCGGTCCGGGAGGTTCGGGCTGGGCTCGGGTTCCTCGCCGCGGTGGAGTTGGGTGCGGACGTGCTGGCCGCGGATCCTGGGGCTCCGGGGAAGCTGCAACGGCTGATGCGGGATGAAGGGGTGCTGGTGCGGCCGGTGGGGAAGGGGATTGTGGTTTCGCCGCCGTTGGTGGCTGGGGATGCGGAGTTGGATTTGTTGGGTGAGGCGGTTGTGAAGGCGTTGGGGAAGTTGGTGGGCTGAGGTTTTCAGGGGTGGTTTGTAGGGTTGTTGGTGTTCGCGGGGTGGTGGGTGGGCGCCTTGTGTAGGGCGTGTTGCGTGGGTTGACCTCGCGGGGGCGGCTTGCGGGGGTTGACCTCGCGGGGCGTGTTGCTTGTTGCCGCCTCGCAGGGCGTCTCGCGTGGGTCACCCCGATCCTTGATTGTCACGACGGTCTGGAGCACTTTGTCAAGGCTGGAAAGCGTGCCTTGACAAAGTGCTCCAGACCGCGTGGAAGGCGGGGATCGAGGTGGCTGGGAGGGGTGTGGGTGCTCCACGTAGGGGGGCGACGCGTTGGTGATGTGGTTGGGTGGCGTGACGGGGAGCCTTGCTGCGCGGAGCGCAGCGTTGGCTCCCTGGTGGATCTTTGGGTGAGGGTTTTGCAGAGGTCGGCCCTCGTCTGAGGCATTGCTTGCACTGGCCGTTACGAACCCCGGACCAATGACCACAGCACCGCAACTCACCAGGGGCTACCCAGTCCCCGCCCTGCACCTCGATCCCCGCTTTCCACCGTAGTGACACTCAAGGATCGGGGTGGCCCCCACGCAACACGCCCTGCGAGGACCCTAAAAACCCTCGCCGGCCCGCAACGCGCCCCGCGAGGCCTCAAAAATCAGCCCCTGGCAACACGCGCCCCGCGAGACCTCAAAATCAACCCCCACAACACGCCCCCGCGAGCGCCGAAAAAGTCACCCTCCGCACCACGCCCCACGAGGCCTCAAAAATCAACCCCCACAACACATCTCACAAGCACCACAAATCAGCAATCACCCCAAAAGCCCCAATCCCTCACCCGATACAAAACTCATTCCCCTCCGGATCCGCCACCGTCACCCATCGATTCGGGCCCTGGCTGCCCCGGTGCAGGAACTTCGCTCCTCGGGCGAGGGCTTTCTCGACTTCCGCCTCCATCTGGTCCGCGCCGACGCGGACGTCGAAGTGGAGGCGGTTCTTCACCGTCTTGCCCTCGGGTACGAGTTGGAACAGCACTCTCCGCGAGGTCTCCGAGTGGGAGATCGCCGCGCCTTCGCGCCACACGAGGGCGCCGTTGTGCTCGGTGGTGTCGGACTCCTTCGCGTACCCCTTGGCGATCATCTCGCGGATGAAGGCCTCGTCGCTGGGTTCGACGGTCCAGCCGAGCGTCTCGGCCCACCAGTCGGCCTGGGCGTGGGGGTTCATGGAGTCCACGGTCACTTGGAAGTCATACGCCATACCGGCACGTTAACCACCGACCCCGACATTTTCGGCAACTCGGGCTCGCCGGTGACGTCGGTGAAGTCCCACTTGTCGACGCCGCCGCCCATGATTTCGGCGTAGCGGCGGGCGCCGTCGGCGTTGGCGAACCGGACCTGCTGGCCGTTGGTGTGGTGGGTGATCTTGACTGCCACGCTGCCTCCAGAAGACTCGGTGCCGGCCCTCGGAGCTTCCCCCTCCGGGGCCGGCTCACCCAGTAGAACACGTGTTCGAATCAGCCCGCAAATCGGGTCCCCCGCCTGAGCGACGCAAGTCCCTCGGGTGGGTAACGGTGCAGCTCAGCGGATCATCGCGACCCGCGGCCAGCGGTCCAGGCCGTGCGCGGCCTCGTGCGCCCGGATCGCCCGCAGTTCGGGGCCCCAGGCCGCCGGCGGCAGCTCCCGGAAGCCGAGCCGCGCGTAGTACGGGGCGTTCCACGGCACGTCGCGGAACGTCGTCAGCGTCAGCGCCGGCAGGCCCCGCGAAGCAGCCCACGCGCCCGCCGCGTCGATCAGCTGACGGCCGAGTCCGCGGTGCGCGTGCGACGGCAGCACCGACACCTGCTCCACGTGCCCGTTGCCGTCGACGACGTCCGCGACCAGGTACGCCACGGGCGCACCGGAAGGCGCGGCGACCCAGCACCGGCCGTCCTCCTGGTACGGCCGCAGCTGCGCCACGGTGAACGGTTCGTCGTCCGCGATCTCCGCCATGCCGACGTCGCGGAACGGCGTGCCGGCGGCGCGTTCGAGTTCGCGCAAGGCGGCCAGCTCGGCGGCGCGGGCGAGTCGGATCACCCGTCATTCCTACCGGCTACAGCGAATAGGACGTAACTGCTTTTCGGATCCGTTCGGCATACAGCTGCAACGCGTCGATGGCCTCGCGCCGGGCGTCTTCGCTGATGCGCGCCGCAGGGCCGACGAGCGAGAGCACCGCCGGGCGCGGCCGGCCGGTCTCGAGCGGCACCGAGCACGCCCACACACCGTCCTCGATCTCGCCCCAGCTCTGCGCGTAGCGGTTCGCGAGCGCGTGCTTCAGCTCTTCCCGAACCTCGACGCCGTGCTCGCGCGCGATGTCCGCGACGAGCTGCTCGCGCTCCCCGTCGGGCAGCAGCGCGAGCAGCATCTTGCCGGTCGCGCCCGCGCCGAGCGGGATCGAGTGGCCGGGCTGGAACGTGAACCGCATCGCGCGGTCGCACTCGACTCGATCGGTGCAGACCGCCAGGTCACCGAAGTGCTGGAACAGCAGGATCGTCTCGCCGAGCTCGCGCGCGGCCTCCTCCATGGTGGGCCGGGCGAGGCGCGCGAGGTCGTTGGCCAGCCGCGCGGCCCGCGCGAGGGGCATCACCTGGCTCGTCACGTGGTAGCGCCCCGACCGGGCTTCCTCGAGCAGCTGCAGTTCCTTGAGCAGCTGCACGTACCGGTACGTGGTGGCGACCGGGCTGCCGATCACCTCGGCCAGCTCGGCGACGCTCGCCTCCCAGCGGTGCTCGGAAAACGCGAGCAGCACTTGGAGAACCTTGCGCGAACTGCTCGTGCCGGCTGTTCGGCGCGGCGCGGCGGCTGATTCCCCGGAGGGCGTGGAACGCGGCATTCGAAACCCTCTTCGTGGTCTGCGGCGGCTCAGAACACGACAGGTGAGTAAATTACCACAGCGCCGCGACAATCGCGGAAGTCGAATTCCGGGAAAGGATCACCGCGGTTTATTCGGCGGCGCGCCGGACGAGGAACGGCGTGAGCAGTCCCGGCGCCGTCGCGTCGGCGAGTTCCAGGCCGGCGCTCTCGCCGACGTCCACCACGTGGTAGCGCCCGCGGCCCGCCGCGATCGGCGCCACCACCGTCACGAGCCCCGCGCGCCGCTGGAACCACGAGCGCTCCACAACGATCCCCGTGAGCCCGTCGCGGCGCACGGCCACCGTCTGGCGCGCCAGCGACCCCGAGCGCGTCACGAGGTAGCGACCGGTCAGCGCGTGGCCCAGCGTGCGGTAGCGGTCCCAGCCGACGAGCGCCGCGACCGGCACGAGCGCCAGCGCCACCTGCCACGGCCAGTTCGGCAGCACCCCGGTGTGCGCCAGCAGGAACAGGGCCGCCGCCGGGACGAGCACGCTCGTCAGCGCCCGCGTGATCCGCCGGTTGAGCGCCTGCCGCGGGTGCCGCACGAGCGGCACGTCCGCCACGCGCTCACCCAGCGCGTCGTCCACGACTTCGCGCACGCGCCCGACCGGTGCGGGCGGCAGCAGGAGCCCGCCGCCCTTGTCCGCGCCCTTGCCCTCGCGCAGCCCCGCGGCCACGGCCACGCCCTTCGCGCCGCCGACCAGCCGCAGCGGCAACGGTTCCTTGACCTCGGCGCCCCGCAACCGGTCCTCCTCGATCGACACCGAGCGGGTGGTGACGAGGCCGCGGCGGATGTGCAGCGTGCCGCCGGGTTCGCGGGTGAGCCGGAAGTTCCAGAACGACAGCACGTAGCCGCCCACCGACAGCACCGACACCAGCACGAGCAGGCCCACCGCCGCGGTGAGCACGGTCAGCCACACCGGTTCCTCGGTGACGCGCTGCGCGAGGTCGCGCAACGGGCCGTAGCGCACCGGGTCGAGGTTCAGCTCGTGCGCGAAGTGGTAGACGGTGCCGAGGATCGCGCCGACGACCGCGAGGCCGGACAGCGTGAACGGCGCGTACCGCAGCCACCGCTTGTCCACCTCGGCCACGAGCTGCTCCGGCGGCGCGGTGGCGTCGACGGACTCGGCGGCGGGTTTCCGGTGCAGCAGCAGCGTCCGCAGCCGTTGCGCCTCGTCGCGCGTGACGGCGTCGAGCACGAGTTCGTCCTTGCCCGGGCCTTGGCCGTGCGAATGCCGTCCGGTGCCGATCCGCACCGCGGCCAGGGAGAACAACCGGTGCTTCGGCTCCGACACCACGTCGACGGTGCGGATCCGGTCGCGCGGCACGGCGCGCTGCTTGCGCAGCAACAGCCCGGTGCGCCACTCGACCTGCGTCTCGGTGATGCGGTACCGCGACGTCAGGCAGTGCGAGACGCCGGTGGCGATCGTCAGCGCGGTGATCGCGAGCCCGATCCACTGCCAGCTGTTGCCCGACCCCAGCACGAGCGCGCCGACGAGCACGGGCAGCGACCGCAGGAGGTCGAGCACGGGCCGGATGAGCAGCATCCGCAGGTCGAGCCGGTGCCAGGGTGCGTCCGCCGTGCCTTCGGCGGCCGTGAGCGGGGCCGGCGCGGCCGTGCTCACGTCGCGTCACCCCGGGTGGCCTGCGTGGTGCGGGTCAGCTCGTCGGCCAGCGCGACGGCCCGGTCGTGGTCGAGCCCGGAGATCTTCAGCGGGCCCGCCGCCGACGCCGTGGTCACCGTGATCCGGGCCAGGCCGAACAGCTGCTCGAGCGGACCGCGTTCGATGTCCACCGTCTGGATCCGCGAGATCGGCGCGATCCGCCACTCCTGCTTGAGCCAGCCCGACTGCGTGTACACCGCCTCGCCGGTGACTTCCCACCGGTGCACGCGGTAGCGCCACTGCGGCATCACGAGCAGGTGCAGCGGGCCGAGCACGCAGCAGATCACCAGCGTCACCGTGAGCCACGACGGCGGGTCGTCGCTGGTGGCCACCACCACGGCCTGGACACCGATCACCACGAGCCAGCCGAGCGCGGCCGACGCGGTCCAGTGGCCGATCGCCTTGCGGCTCACCCGGTGCTCGGGTGGCCGAAGGCTGAGGCTCAGCGTGGCGGCTTCTTGTGCGGTCACCTGCTCAGCGTGCCCGACGGCGGCGACCGCGGCCACGACAAGTGTCACGATGCCCCGATCCGGGGGGCCGCCGAGTGCGGGGCGTTACTATTTCGGCCGCGCACGGGATGGAATCGCGGTCGGCCCGCGTTGGACACAGGAACGTCCGTGCAACAACGCGAGCAGCAGGAGGATCCGGTGGGATTCGATCCCGAGGAACTGTACGAGGTGGACTCGGACGTCCCCGACCTGGGCGGAGCCGTGCTCCTGCACTTCTTCGAGGGCTTCATGGACGCGGGGTCCACCGGCAGGCTCGTCGCCGACCACCTGACCGGCGAGGTCGAGAACCGCGTGATCGCGCGGTTCGACGTCGACCGCCTCATCGACTACCGCTCGCGGCGTCCGCCGATGACCTACGCCGTGGACCACTGGGAGGAGTACGAGGCCCCCGAGCTCGCCGTCCGCCTGCTCCACGACACCGACGGCACGCCGTTCCTGCTGCTGACCGGCCCCGAACCCGACCACGAGTGGGAACGCTTCGTGGCCGCCGTGAAGCAGCTGGTGGAGCGCTGGGGCGTGCGGCTCACCGTCGGCTTCCACGGCATCCCGATGGGTGCCCCGCACACGCGCCCGCTGGGCGTGACGGCCCACGCGACGCGTGAAGACCTCGTCGCCGGCGGTCACCAGCCGTTGCCCAACCGCATGCAGGTGCCGGGCAGCGTGGCCGCGCTGCTGGAGTACCGCCTCGGCGAACAGGGCCACGACGCGATGGGCTTCGCCGCCCACGTGCCCCACTACCTCGCGCAGTCGGCCTACCCGGCGGCGGCGCTGCTCGTGCTCGAGTCCGTCGGCCGCGCCACCGGGCTGCACCTGCCGGACGGCGAGCTGCGGGTGGCCGCCCAGGTCGCCGACGCTGAGATCGACCGCCAGGTGTCCGAGTCCGACGAGGTCGGCGACGTCGTGCGTGCCCTGGAGCGCCAGTACGACACGTTCGTCGAGGCCTCCGGCCGCGACAGCCTCCTGGCCGAATCGCAGGAGCACATGCCGACGGCTGAGGAGCTCGGCTCGCAGTTCGAGCGGTTCCTCGCCGAGCAGGGCGGCGGGGATCTGCCGGAGCGCTGACGCGCGTTACTTGCGGACGCGTCTGCGGCCACCGCGGTAAGCGATGGCCGCCGATCGGACCGTCTGCCAGGCCCACCACATCCGTGCCGTCATGGTCGCCACTCTCCCATGATCGGGCTCGGACCTTTCCGGCAACCTGCGCCTGGGCGTGCGGCGGGTGACGATCGGGCCACGCGCAGCCACCGGTTGTACACAATGGACGATTGCCGTTACCCACCGGTAAACCGCCCGGTGGGAATTCGTATCCGGTTGTTGTATATCGTCCCGGAATGACACAGCGGTTCACGGCAAGGACGTTGGGTGGCGCCCTCCGGCGAAAAGCCGGCTCGGTGCTGCACCGCGTGGCCACTCGCATGCACGATCCGTATACCGATCAGTTGAACCAAATCCGTAATGAGCTGCGGGAAGAAATAATCCGCCAGGGTGATCGGCTGCTCGATCGGGTGGTCGAATTCGAAATCCGGAGCCGGCGCGACATCGTGTACGCCGGTGATCAGGACGCGGCGCTCGAGAGCAACGTCTTCGCACGCGAGAACCTCGTCGGCGCCCGCCACTTCGGCAGCCCGCCCGAGACTTTGAAGTACGCGCTGTCCCTCGCACCCACCGGTGGCATGGCGCTCGAGTTCGGTGTGGCGTCGGGCAACACGCTGCGCACCATTTCCGCCGCTCGCGGCGGCGTCGAGGTCTACGGCTTCGACTCGTTCGAAGGCCTGCCCGAGGCGTGGCTCAACGGCATGCCCGCCGGCGCCTTCGCCCGCACGGACCTCCCGGACGTCCCCGGTGCCGAACTCGTGGTCGGTCTCTTCCACGACAGCCTCCCGGGCTTCCTCGAGAAGCACCCGGGCCACGTCGATTTCCTCCACGTCGACGGCGATCTGTACAGCTCGGCGAAAACCGTGCTGGACCACGTCGGCCCGCGGCTGCGCGTCGGCAGCATCGTGCACTTCGACGAGTTCTTCAACTTCCCCGGCTGGAAGCGCCACGAGTACCGCGCGTGGATGGAGCACATCGAAAAAACGGGTGTCGAGTTCACGTACGAGGCCTATACGTACAACGACAACCAAGTGACAGTTCGGATCACGGGCGGGCCGGGGTTGTCGGATCCCGCGTCGGACGAGGTGTCGGCGAAGCGCGCCTGACGGTTTTCTTCAGTGAGACGCCGGATCCGCTCACGCGGCGGATCCGGCGTTTTCCGTTCAGCGGGGACTTTTCGCACCGGATGGCGTCAACGCTGATAACACCCCTCTTCGTTCACCGGCCCCACCGACGGCAGGACCAAGCCGCACAGGTAGCCGTCGATCCAGTGGCCGTCGCCGGCGATGTTGGTGCCGAGGCGCAGCAGCGGGGCGAGCTTTTTCACCCCGAGCGCGAGCGAATCCTGGTTGCGCTGCAACAAAGCCGTGAGCTGGTCGACCGCGGCCAGCGTCGGTGCCAGGGCTCGGTCGTTGTCCGCGATGAGGCCGGACAGCTGCGTGGCCAGCCGGCGTGAGCCGTCGAGGAGGGTGGAGATCGCGGACTCGCGGCGGGCGACCTCGTCGAGCAGGCGGTTGCCGTCGGTGAGCAGGCGCTGGACTTCGGCGTCACGGTCGGCCAAGGTCGCGGACACCGTGCGCGTGTTGGCCAGCAGGTCGGTCAGCTGGGCGTCGCGCGAGGCGAGCGTGTCCGACAGCCGGGACAAGCCGCTGAGCGCGGAGCGCACGTCGGCCGGGGTGTGGGCGAAGGTGGCAGTGAGCGTGTCGAAGCTGTGCGCGAGCTGGGCCGTGTCGATGTGGTCCACGGTCGCGGACAAATCGCGGAAAGCGGCGAGCACGTCGTAGGGCGCCGTCGTGCGCGAACTCGGGATCGGCACGTCCGGGTCGAGCGAGTCCGAGCCCGTCGGGTCCAGCGCGAGGTACTTCTGGCCCAGCACGGTTTTCAGCTTGATCGCCGCGCTCGTGGTGTCACCGAGCCAAGCGTCATTGACCTTGAACGAAACCCGCACGCGGGCGCCATCGAGGCGCACGGCCGACACGCGCCCGACCTCCACGCCGGCGATGCGCACGTCGTTGCCGCTCTGCAGCCCGGCGGCTTCGGTGAACTCCGCCGCGTACGTGGTGCCGTCGCCGATCACCGGCAGGCTGCGGGCGTTCACAGCCGCCAGCACGCCCAGCGACAGGACGGTGAGCCCGATCAGCGCGGTACGGGCGGGGTGCCGGGGACCTCGGGCGGTGCGCATCGCGTGAACAGTGCCGCAGCCCGGCCCGTGACGCCAGTCACACAACTCGATCGGCGGACGGCCGGCGCGGTTCGCCCCTGGGCGCCGGCGGGTACTTTCGGCGGAACGACAAACCCCGGCGGAAGGTGGCACGGCCGTGGCGTACACGCGGGTCTAGCGCAACGGCGTGCTGGTCGAGCGCGATTTCCCGGTCGAGCAGGTGTCCGACTACCTCGAGGACCCGGCCACCACCGTCTGGCTCGACTTCTGCGAGCCCACGGAGGCCGACCTCGCCGCGATCGGTGAAGAACTGGGGCTGCACGCGCTGGCCGTCGAAGACGCCGCCGAGGAGCACCAGCGGCCCAAGTTCGACCGCTACGACACGCACTCGTTCCTCATCGCGTACTCGGCGCAGTTCGACGCGAAAACGGGCATCGTCACGAAATCCGAACTCGCCGCGTTCATCACGAAGCAGGCGTTCGTGACCGTGCGCAAGGACAACCGGTTCGACATGGACGCGGTGGTCCGGCGGTGGGACGCGCAGGCCGACCTCGCGAAGTCCGGGGTGCCGCTCCTGCTCCACGGCCTGCTCGACCACATCGTCGACGGCCACTTCGAGAGCGTGCAGTCGCTCGACGAGGAGATCGAGGCGCTGGAGGACCTGGTTTTCGCCGACCGGCCCGACCAGCGCGAGCTGCAACGGCGCTCGTTCCGGCTGCGCAAAAGCCTCACGGCGCTGCGGCGCGTGGTGCTGCCGATGCGCGAGGTCGTGAACACGGTGATGCGCCGTGACCAGAACCTGGTCGACGACGTGATGACGCCGTACTTCCACGACGTCTACGACCACGTGCTGCGCGCGTCGGAGTGGACGGAGTCGTTGCGCGACCTGGTCGCGACCGTGCGTGAAACGCAGCTCAACCTGCAGGGCAACCGGCTCAACACGATCATGAAGAAGGTCACCAGCTGGGCCGCGATCATCGCCGTGCCCACGGCGGTCACCGGGTTCTACGGGCAGAACGTGCCCTACCCGGGATTTCAAGCGACGTCCGGGTTCTGGGTGTCCACAGTGGCCATCGTGCTGCTGTCGGTCGGTCTTTACGCCACGTTCAAGCGTCGTGATTGGCTGTGACCACGAAGACGTTTTTCTCCTCGCGGACGCGGGTACGCTTGCAGGACAACGATTCCGAGCGTGAGCACGGACGGGGAGGGACAGGCGTGCGTGACTTCAGCACCGGGCTGCACCCCGCAGCCGACCTCGTGACCGACGAAGACACCGAACACCAGGAGCACGTGCGCCGCCGCGCCGCGCTGGCCGTGGCGTCCAACGCACGCGACGCGGACGACTGCGCGCTCCTGCTCGACATGCTGGGGCTGCACGCCCCGCGCACGAAGAAACGCGGCGAAGTCGCCTGAGCGATCAGCGGGTGGGCCGGGCGGTCGTCGCCTCCTGCTCCTGGCACATCGTGCAGACGAACTCGCGCCCGATGCACTGCCCTTCCGGCGTCACCAAGTGGGCGACGTGAAGGGTTGGGTAACCGCACTTTTCACAGGGGATGGCGGCGCTCTCGTGGCTGATCAGCACGCGGATCGGCATCGGGTTCTCCTCGGAGGAGCGCGGGCTGCGCTGCCGGGCGGCTGACCCGTCCGGCAGCCGCTCAGTCCTGTTGCCCGCCAACCTCACCCGAAAGGGTGACGTCGGTAGACCTCGGCGCCGTTCACGTACGTCCGCACCACGCGCGCTTCGGCGATCTCGTGCGGCGCGCCCGTGAACGGGTCGCGGTCGAGCACCACCAGATCGGCGGCTCGGCCGGGGCAAATCGATCCGGCGACGCCGGCCACGTGGTTCACAGCCGCGCTGCCCGCGGTGTACGCGCGCAGCGCCGTCGCGAGGGGCAGCGCCTGGTCCGGGCCGAGCGCCGGCGTGCGCGCGCCGGGCAGGACGCGCGTGACGGCGACCTGGATCGCGGCCAGCGGGTCGGGGGTGCTCACCGGCCAGTCGCTGCCCATCGCGAGCGCGGCGCCGGTGCGCAGCAGGTCGCCGAACGGGTACTGCCGGTTCGCGCGCGACAAGCCGAGGAACGGCACCGTCAGCTCGTCCATCTGCGGTTCGTGCGCGGCCCACAGCGCCTGCAGGTTCGCGGTGACGCCGAGGTGGTGGAAGCGCGGGACGTCCTCGGGGTGCACCAGCTGCAGGTGCGCGATCTGGTGGCGCAGGCCGGACGTGCCGTTCGCGTCCACGGCGGCCTGGAGCGCGTCGAGGACGTCGCGCACGCCGCGGTCGCCGATCGCGTGGTAGTGGATCTGGAACCCGGCGGCGTCGAGCGCGACGGTGACTTCGCGCAGCTGTGCGGGTTCGAGGAACTCGAAGCCGCGTTCGCCGGTGGGCTGCCCGTGGCGGTCGAGGTACGGCTCGAGCAGCGCGGCCGTGGAGGTCTCGACCACGCCGTCCTGCATGACCTTCACCGCCGGGGTGCGGTAATTGCGGCCGTCGGTGGCCGCGCGGACCCCGGTGAGGCGCGCGACCTGCTCCGCCACGCCTTCGGGCGGGCACGACCGGTCCCACCACAACGCGCCGGTCACCCGCGCGGTCAGCGTGCCGGCGCGGTCCGCTCGCACGTACGCCTCGTGCGCGCTCGGACCACCGCCGGGCACGGCGACCCACGCGTCCTGCCAGTTCGTGATGCCGCAGGAATGCAAGTGGCGCTGGGCTTCCGCGAGGGCCGCGTCGAAGTCTTCTTGCGTGTCGGCCGGAGCGACGCGCGCGACGAGATCCATCGCGCCTTCGTGCAGGAGGCCGGTGGGCTCGCCGTTCGCGTCACGTTCGATGCGGCCGTCGGCGGGATCCGGGGTGTGGCGGTCGATCCCGGCTCGCGCGAGTGCGGCGGTGCTGACCCAGCTGGAGTGGTGGTCGCGGTTGGGCAGCAGCACCGGGCGGTCGCCGGCCACGGCGTCGAGCGCCGCGCGGTGCGGGCGGCCGCCGGGGAACGCCTCCATCGCCCAGCCGCCGCCGAGGAGCCACTCGTGATCGGCGTGGGCGCGGGCGTAGTCGCCGATGATGCGCGCGTACGCGTCGGCCGTCGTGGTGCCCGAGAGGTCGCAGCGGATCCGTTCGAGGCCGGCCGTCACGGGGTGCACGTGGGCGTCGCCGAAGCCGGGCAGCAGGAGGCCGCCGTCGAGGTCGACCACTTCGCCGGCGGTGCGCAGGAACGGCTCCACGGTGCGGTCGCCGCCCACGGCGGCGATCCGGCCGTCCGACACGGCGACGGCGGACGCGGTCGTGCCCGCGGCGTCGGCGGTGAAAACACGGCCGCCGCGGAACACCCTCGTGGTCATTACCGCACGGTAGCCGGGCGGGCCGCGCTGAGCAGTCCCGCGGCGGCGGCCGCCCACAGCGTGAAGGCACCGCCGAAACTCGGGAGCGCGAGCCACGCCCACGACTGCCCGGCCGCGCCGAGCACGACGGCGGCGACCGCGATCGCGGTCAGCCCCAGCGCCAGCGGGAGGAACCGGCGGGACCCGAAGATCCCGACGAACGGGAGGAAGTGCAGGCCGACGCACAGAAGCACCCAAGCCGGCACGACGGCGGGCTTGTGCAGCACGCCTTCGAGGAGCCGCGCGCCCGCGACGATCGCGGCCACCAGCACGACCACGGCGACGCCGTAGCGCCGGCCGAACGGGCTGCGCCCGCCGCCCGCCCCGGCGGGCAGTTCGGGCAGTCGCCGTCCGATCAGGACCACCCACGCGGCGAACGCGAGCACGACCGCCGCGTCGAGTCCACGGAGGACGGCGGTCGCATCGGGAATCGTCGTTGCCCCCGCGAACCACCACCCGGCTCCGAAGAGGACACCGAGCGCGGAACTGATCAGCAGGGTGACCAATTGTTCGCGGGTGAACGTTTCTTCCACCATGCTGCCCCCAGCACCGTTGATCTTGCCCGAACCTACCCATGGACGTCGGTCAGAAGGGCCGAACCGCAACACTCCGAGCACACTTCGTGACTCCTGAGCCTTCTTAGGGGTGAAGGCACTGCGGCATTCGATGTATCCGCGGCTGCGCCGTAACATCTTGTGTAGTGGAGCAGCTGGGTGAAAACTCGGCTGAAGGGGAGGGGATCCGAATGGTGAACAAGAGCAGGGCGGGATTGGCCGACGACTACCTCACGCGTCAGCAGCGAGCGCTGGCTGACGCGGTGGACGCGGACGGCGGGACCGGCGACGGGGGTCGCAGCTTCCGGCTCGCCGAGCACCTCGCCGCCGAGGGCGGCGTGCACCGGTCCGATGTGCTCGCGGCGACCGCGCTCTTCCTGGCGTACACGGCGTTCCGGGAGGGGAACGTCGATGCGGCGCTGGGCTTCGCGCGGCGGCTGCGGGGACTCGACCCGGACAGCGTGCAGCTCGTCTTCCACCTGATGCGGCTCGAGGTCGGGCGGGAGCAGGGCTGGCTTCCGCGCCCGCAGTACGACGAACTCATGGCGTACGCGTGGCGGGAGAACCGGCTCGACCTCGCGCTGCGCGCCGGGGACATCCAGGCGCGCGACGTCGGCCCCGGTCAGGCGCCGACGGGGTGGTGGGCCCGGCTGGAACGGAACCTCTGCCCGCTCCTGGCCTGAATTCCGTTGTTCAGGCCTGGTCCTGCGGCGCGTTGCGCGCCATGAACGCCGCTGCGTCGCCTTGCGACGGGTCCACGAAGACCACGTCGTCCGGGCGGCGCCGCGGTACGTCCACCGCCAGGACCACGAGCGGGTGCTCGGAGATGTGCGGGAAGCCGTGCACCTTGGTCTTCTCGAAGTGCAGCAGCAGGCCCGGCCGGGCTTCGAACTCCTCGCCGTCGAGGTGGAAGGTCCCGCGGCCGCTGAGGACGTACAGGTGCTCGTCGCACTCGCGGTGGAAGTGCAGCGGCAGGTCGCGGTAGATGCGGAAGATCCGCGCGCTCGCGGTGGGTTTGTCCACGAAGTACTCGTCGACGAGCATGGTGTCGGCGGTGTCGGGCAGGTTCGCCACGGCGGCGAGGACGTCGAAGACGTTGTCGCTCACGGGTCAGCTCCAATCGATGCGCTCGAACAGTGCCTTCAGTTTCGCGCCTCGGCGCGCGCTCGTCGCCTCGATCCACGCGATGCGGCCGCGCAGGTGCGCGCGGAAGTCGGGGTGGCGCTGGCGGTTCTGCGCGGCGGGGCCCGTCGTGACGCAGTTGTGGAGCGTGGCGCGGAGTTCGTCGTACCGCGTACGAGTGGCCGCGGGTTTCGTGTTGACGACGAGGCCGGCGACGCGCTGCTGCCGGTGTGAACGGGTAACGGCGGTTTTGTCTTCGCGGGTGGTGAAGCCTTCGTCGGTGACGATGCGGCGCACGCCTGGGAGGAGGCGGTGCACCGGGAGGGTGGCTTCGCCGGAGAAAGTCAGGTCGTCGGCGTAGCGGGTGTAGGCGGCGCCGAGTTTCGCGGCCAGCCCGGCCAGGCGCCGGTCGAGGTGGTGCGCGACGGCGTTCGCCACGGCCGGCGACGACGGTGCACCCTGCGGCAGATGGGTATTCGCGAGCCGGTCCCGAATTTTCCGCGGGGCTTGCCGGAGGACGTCGGGTGGTGTCCGCGTGGTGAGGATGCCGGCGATGGCCGCGGCCACTGCGGGTGGATAACCGGCGAGGGCGAGGAGCGCCCGGATCCTGGTCGCCGTGATCGTCGGGAAGAACGCTTCGAGATCCATCCGGACGACCACCGCCCGGCCCGCGTGGGGCGCGGCGCAGGTGAGCGTGGAGCGGCCGGGGTGGAAGCCGTGGGCCGCCTCGTGGACGGGGAGCGCGGCGAGGACGTGGCGGCGGATCCGCCGTTGGAGTTCCGCGAGCCGCGGTTTGGGGCTTTCGATGAGGCGGCGGCCGCCGGATTTCGTGGGGAGCCAGCGGTAGGTGTAGTGCCTGAGGGGCGCGTGGGCGCGGGAGTTCCAGTGGTGGGTGTCGGCGAACCAGGCGAGTTCCCCGGGGGTTAGGTCCAGGGCGGTGGCGGTTTGGTCGAAGGTGGTCCAGTGGGGGACGGGCCATCGCCAGATCGGGGGGAGGGGGGCTAGTGGGGTTGGGTCGGTGCCGGCTGGATCAGTGAGGGCCGGGTCGTGGGACATGCGGTCGACGGGTGTCGGGGGTGCCGGTGGGGCTTGTGGTTCGAGGGGCGGCGACGCGGGGGTGACTATTTCTCCTGTCATCCGCGCGGTTTTGTACGCGAAGCGTGCCGCGGTCGCGTGGGGCGCCGTGCGTGGGTTCCTTGCTGCTCCCCGGGGTTGCCCCGGAGTGGGTGGTTCTCCACCGGCTCACCTCCGCGTCGCCGAGGGCCCACTGTAGGCGAAGATCGTCCGGCGGGGGGGTTGTGGTGGTGTGGTTTTTGGGGGTGCGGCTCGTTGCGCTGGCGCGCAACGTTGCGCACGGGGTGGTGCGTGGGGCACCCCGATTTTTATTGTGACGACGGTCTGGATCACCTTGTCAAGGCTGGAAAGCGTGCCTTGACAAGGTGATCCAGACCGCGTGGAAGGCGGGATCGAGGTGCAGGGCGGGGGCTGGGTGCAGGGTTCCGTGGGGTTGATGGCCGGCGGTTTTGAGGCGTGAGGATCCGTTGGGTTGTTTGGGTGGCGGTTTCGTGGCGTGGGGTTCCGTTGGGTTGTTGGGTGGCGGTTTGAGGCGTGGGGTTCCGTTGGGGCTAGTAGGCGGCGGTTTCGTGGCGTCGGGTTCCGTTCGGTGGTGGGGGCGGTTTCGTGGGCCAGAGGCTTTGGTGGCGAGGGGAAAGGTGGTGCGGGTCGGGGGTGTGCGGGCTGTTGCGCTGTGGGTTGATCGGCGGGTGATCGGGAGGTGTGGAGGTGGGTGTGGTCTCGGTTCGGGTTGCCGGTGCTGGTGATCTTGAGGGGGCGCTGTCGTGCTGGTGGGAGGCCAATGTGGCGCGCGGGAAGGTGCCGGGGGTGGCGCGGGTTGGGCGCGTTCGGGAGAAGCTGGCGGATCCGGAGGCGGTGGTCCTGGTCGCGGTGAGTGGTGGGGTGGTTGTCGGGATGGTGGTGGCCGAGGAAGGCCGGGAGGGTGATGGGGGCGGAGCGGTCGAGCCGGGGCTGTGTCACGTGTCGATGGTGTTCGTGCGGGCCGGGTGGTGGGGGCGGGGCGTGGGGACGGCGGTGCTCGAAGCGTTGCGGGAGCGTGCGGCGGGGCTGGGGTACGCGCGGCTGCAGCTGTGGACGGGAGCCGCGAACGAGCGGGCGTTGGGGCTGTACCGGCGGGTGGGGTTTCGGGCGAGTGGGCGGAAGCGGGAGATTCCCGGGGTCGGGGCGGTTGTGCACCTCGAGTTTCCCGTTGAGTGACACGACCCACGCTTCTCTTGACCCGCAGACCTTGTCCATAGCAAGTTTTGCACCATGCAACACTCCCAGCTCGACGGACTTGACGGAACCGGCAGAAGTGAAGCGACCGCCGAACTCGAGGCGCTGGAGCGGTTGACGCGGGTGCTCGTCGCGGTGGCGTGGGACAGTGCGCACGCCGCGCCGAGGGGCGTGACGTTTCCGCAGGTGCGGCTGTTGGTGGTGCTGGACAGCCTGGGGCGGGTGCCCAGCGCGCGGGTCGCGGAGGCGATGGGCGTGAACGCGTCGTCCGTGACGAGGCTGGCGGACAAGCTCGAGGCGCACGGCTACGTCGAGCGCGGCGAGGACGAGCACAACCGCACGGTGGTCACCATCGAGGTCACCCAGGCCGGCCGCGAGGTCGTGAAGGGTGTGCTCACGCGGCGGCACCAGGCGCTCGGAGACCTGCTCGCGCAGCTGGCGCCCGAGGACCGCGCGCAGGCGAACGCGGCCGTGCGGAACTTGCTCGCGGCGGCCGAGCACGCGCCCACCGTCCCGGCGGCCGGGCCGGGCCGGCTGTGACGGCGCCGGGGCGGGCCGCCCACCTCGGCGACTTCAACGTGCGGCCGCGGATGCTGCTGATCATGGCGTTCGCGCTGTTCGTGGGGGCGGCGAGCGCCGTCGCCGCGTTCGCGTTGCTCAAGCTCATCGGGCTGATCACGAACCTCGTCTTCTACCAGCGCGTCGCGACGGACCTGGTGGCGCCGGGCGCGGTGCACCACCCGTGGTGGCTGGTGCTGGCCGCGCCGGTGATCGGCGGGCTCGTCATCGGGGTGATGGCGCGCTACGGCTCGGAGAAGATCCGCGGCCACGGCATGCCCGAGGCGATCGAGGCCATCCTCACCGGTGAAAGCCGCGTCGCGCCGCGGGTGGCGGTGCTGAAGCCCGTGTCGGCGGCGATCAGCATCGGCACGGGCGGGCCGTTCGGCGCCGAGGGCCCGATCATCATGACCGGCGGCGCTGTCGGCTCGATCCTGGCTCAGCTGCTGAAGCTCTCCGCCGACGAACGCAAGACGCTGCTCGTGGCCGGGTCCGCGGGCGGCATGGCGGCGACGTTCAACGCGCCGCTCGCGTCGATCCTGCTCGCGGTCGAACTGCTGCTGTTCGAATGGCGCCCACGCAGTTTCGTGCCGGTCGCGGCGGCCGTCGCCGTCAGCACGGTCCTGCGCGGCTTCCTGCTCGGCACCGGGCCCGTTTTCGGTGTGCCGGCGGCCCCCAGCACGGGCCCGCTGGCCGACGGCCTCGCCCTCATCCCCGGTCTCACCGGCGGCCTGCTCGCCATCGGCGCGACCGCGCTCGTCTACTTCGCCGAGGACATGTTCGGGCGGCTGCCCGTGCACTGGATGTGGTGGCCCGCGATCGGCGGCCTGATCATCGGCGTCGGCGGGCTCGTCGAGCCCCACGCGCTGGGCGTCGGCTACGACGTGATCGACCAGCTGCTCACGGGGCAGGCCACGGCGCAGCTGATCGTCGGCGTCCTCGTGGTCAAAACGCTGATCTGGGCGCTGTCCCTGGGCTCCGGCACGTCCGGCGGCGTGCTCGCGCCCGTGTTCATGATCGGCGCCGCGCTGGGCGCCGCCGAAGGCGGCCTGCTGCCGCACATCGCACCGGGGTTCTGGGCGACGTGCGGGCTCGCCGCGGTGGTCGGCGGCGTCATGCGCTCGCCGCTCACCGGCATCGTCTTCACGCTGGAGCTGACGCACGCGTGGAGCTACCTGCTGCCGTTGGTCGTCGCGTCGGTGTCGGCGTACGCCCTGTCGGTGCTGCTGCTCAAGAGGTCGGTGCTCACGGAGAAGATCGCGCGCCGCCGCCTGCACCTCACCCGCGAGTACACGACCGACCCGCTGGAGACGTTCTTCGTCCACGAAGTCATGACACCCGGGCCGGCCGCGCCCGCGCGCGTCACCGCCTTCCCCGACGAAACTCTGCGCGAGGTCGCGAACAAGCTCGCGCTCGGCCACGTCACCCGCGCCCGCGTCGTCGAGCGCGAGGACCCGGAGAAGGTCCTCGGTGTCGTCACGCTCGCGCAGCTGCTGCACGCGCGGCGGCGCGATCTGCACGAGGAGCACCACCGCGAACGCGTCCTGCTGACCAAGGTGGTGGTACAGGACTGACCGGCCCGCCGTGAGGCGTGATCACGGCGGTGTGAAAATGATCCACGTGGGTTCGCAAGCGCTGCGACGCTGGTCGCCCGGCTGGATCGTCTTCACGATCGTCCTCGTGCTCATCGCGGTGCCGGCCAGCGTGTTCGGCTACAACACGCTGACGGCGGGTGCGCACGAGGAGGAGCACACCGTCTCCCCGGCGTACTTCGCCGACGTCTCGTCGTTCCCGGTGGCCCCGCCCGCGCCCGCCGCGCAGCCGGGCGGTTCCACCGGCACGTGGCGCATCGACTGCGGGCGCGACGAACGGGGGCAGCACAACTCCGACAACGTCGTGATCAGCCCCGGCGTCGCAGGTGGTGCGCACCACCTGCGACGCCGGGGCTGGTAACGCTCCCCCCCCCCCGTCGGCACCGCAACCACAACCCCCCCGGGCGCCACGACCGGCACGGCCGGCGCCCACTAGACCAACAACC